>CAZBPB010000338.1:3902-4690 GCA_964493565.1 uncultured Pleurocapsa sp.
TCTTGTGACTCGGTGGATATTACGGAAGCGATTAGGGATGCCTATGAGGAAGGTCGCTCAAACCTGCAACTGCGCTTGACCTTCCGCACCCCAACTATCAACGGTCAGCCGGACAGCATCGCTTTTACGCCTCGTTTGATCCTTGAACCTGCTGGATGAAGCGATAGCCGATCCCGTATTCGCTTTGGATATAGGTCGGGTTTTTAATATCTGGCTCAATTTTCCTGCGTAAATGAGACACATAGATACGCGGGTAATGATGCTCGCGCGTATATTCAAAT
Organism: uncultured Pleurocapsa sp.; assembly: GCA_964493565.1. GTDB lineage: Bacteria > Chloroflexota > Anaerolineae > Aggregatilineales > Phototrophicaceae > Flexifilum. The sequence goes on from CAZBPB010000338.1 coordinate 4,184, forward strand.
CCCCAAACCTGTTCCAATAATTGTTGGAAAGTAAGCACCACGCCGGGATGCTGTACGAACAGGGCAAGCAATTTGAATTCCGTTGGTGTCAGTCGAATTTCACGATCATTGATACGCACCCGCCGTAGTGGGATGTCTACAGACAAATAGACATCTTGATAGGACGTTGGCAGGTTCAGGTTAGGGTCATAGGCATTGGCGCGGCGCAGCAATGCCCGTACACGGGCTTGAAATTCATTTGGGCGTAAGGGCTTGATCATAAATTCGTCTGCGCCGATATTTAGCCCCTGTACAATGTCTTCTTCACTGACCGCATGAGCCGTGATCATCAAAATCGGCGCATTAGAGACTTCCCGGATGCGCTGGCATACTGTTCGCCCATCCATCAATGGTAATGCGATATCCAGCACTACCAGATCAGGGCGATGAGTGTTGAACATGCGCAAGCCTTCGAGGCCATCACGGGCAGTCATCACCTCATAGCCCTGAGCCTTCAAATCAAGCTGT
>CAZBPB010000339.1:0-3285 GCA_964493565.1 uncultured Pleurocapsa sp.
GAAGTGGCAAAACAGCTTCAAATCGGTCACTTGCTGGAGCGTCGCCCCGGTCAATTATCGGGCGGGCAGCAGCAGCGTACCGCGCTGGCACGCGCGGTAGTTCATCGGGCTAAGGTGTTTTTGTTTGACGAACCGTTAAGCAATCTGGACGCAAAACTTCGGTTGGAAGCGCGCGCATTTCTGAAATATTTGCAACGCGAGGTGGGAGTTACTGGCGTATACGTGACCCATGACCAATCAGAGGCGATGGCGCTGGCGGATCGGATTGTGGTGATGAGTGCCGGCAAGATCATGCAAGTGGATACGCCGCTGGAAATTTATCGCAAACCTGCCAATCTTTTTGTGGCAGCGTTTATCGGCAGCCCGGCAATGAACTTATTAACTGTGAAACCGGACGAGAGTGCGCGCACGTTGACTGCTGGAGGACATACAATCTCTCTTGGCGAAAATTTCAACAGCGTGGTAGCCAGTTCAAGGACAATTGGTATTCGTCCTGAGCATTTCCAGATACATACTGAAGCAGTGCAGGGTGGTTTGGAAGGCGATGTGTATGTGACCCAACCGCTGGGTGGCGAAACACTGATTCTGGTGCGCGTGGGCGAAGATCTGGTGTCTGTACGCTTGTTTGGCGATGAGCCACCTGTGCTGCCAGAGCATGTATGGCTGCGCCCACAAATTGATCGTTTGCATTATTTTGGTGAAGATGGCAACCGCCTGTCTTGATCAACCGGGGAAACATGACTGAAAAACAAAGAATTGTGTTGAGTGGGCATCTTGATGAATCCTACTCGCAAACATTTCTTGATTTGCCTTTTGAAGTACCGGATGGCGCTGTGCGTATTGATGTTGCTTATACCTATAGCAGCGCAATTAGCTCTGATCCCACCGTGACTGGCGGCAATACGGTAGACATCGGCATTTTTGATGCGCGGGGCGCTACATTTGGTAAACAGGGTGGCTTTCGTGGCTGGAGCGGCAGCGCCCGCGCGCAATTCTATATCGCTGAAACTGAGGCAACGCCCGGCTATATGCCCGGACGGATAGTGCCCGGTTTCTGGCAGATTTGCCTCGGGTTATACAAGATAGCGGCACAGGGCTGCGACTATCGGGTAGATATTGATCTCACCTTCGGCGAAGCTGATTCTGATGCTCCCCAACCAGAACTTCTACCCCTGCAAAACATGGACTATGCACCTAACCCAGATGGATGGTACAGGGGCGAATTACACTGCCATACGGTGCACAGCGATGGCGATGGCAGCGTGATTGAAGTGGTACAAAAGGCGGAAGGACTAGGCCTCGACTTCCTTGCGATTACCGATCACAACGTGATTTCGCATCTGGCAGCACTGAATAAGATATCTACCCGTTTGATGCTAATTCCGGGTTTTGAAGTGACAACTTATCGCGGTCACTGGAACGCGTGGGGCGTGGGCGCGTCGCTCGATTTCCGCATTTTGACTGAGCCGCGCATGGCGGGTGTGGTGGCTGAAGCGCGCGCGCGGGAGTATGTGATCTCCTGTAATCATCCACGCCCATACGGGCCGGACTGGGTATATCCTGCGGTTGATGATTTTGACACAATTGAAGTTTGGAACGGGCCGTGGGAACTGTTCAATCAAACGGCGCTTGATTACTGGGAATCTAAGCTGCGACAGGGAAAACGCATTCCGCCTGTCGGGGGGAGTGATGCTCATTTCCATCACCGCGAACACATCGCTCAGATTGGTACACCGACGACATGGCTGTATGTTGAAGGCGCACCCTCGCCTGCCATGCTGCTAGAAGCATTAAGGGCAGGGCATAGTTTCATCAGCGAGTCGCCAATAGGACCAAAGCTGATCCTTTCATCTGGAAGCGCCATGATGGGCGATGTTGTTCGCGTAAGCGGGAATGAGCAGATAGAAATCACTGTACAAGCCAGAGGCGCAAACGGCTCGATACTGGAAATATATACCGCCAAAGGTATTGCAGAACGATACGAAATTGATCGTGATGATTGGCGTGTTACGCTTCGTATAGCTGCGATTGATAGTCTCTATGTGCGCGCGCAAATAGTTAGCGCGGGGTCGCCAGATACAGTACGGGCAATCTCCAGTCCGATTTTTCTCGATACGTGAGATGACTGAATGACGGACGTTGATATTGTCCACGTGGTGTTCAAGACCCATCTGGACGTAGGTTTTACTGATCTGGCAGCAAACGTAGTAAACAAATATTTTGACGTATTTATTCCCGGCGCACTGGCCTTAGCGGAGCGTACCCGCGAACAAGACCCACAAAAATGGTTTCGCTGGACGACCGGCTCATGGTTGATTTACCATGCACTGGAGTACGGCTCACCAGAGTTAAGGCGTGATATTGAAGCGGGCATTGCCAGTGGCGCGCTGAACTGGCATGCACTTCCATTTACCACCCACAGCGAATATTTTGATGCCAGCCTGTTCCGCTTTGGCCTTGGCTTATCCCACAAACTGGATCAACGCTTTGGCCGCCAGACCATTGCCGGCAAAATGACCGATGTGCCGGGGCATACGCGGGGCATGGTTCCACTGCTCGATGAAGCAGGAATTGAATGGCTTCATATTGGGGTGAATCAGGCGGCATCAGTTCCTGAAGTCCCCGCTGTATTTATGTGGCGTGACGAAGCTACGCGCACACAGGTGACGATGGCCTATGACCCCGGTTACGGCGGCATTGTCACTGTTCCTGGATGCCGGGAGGCGTTGGCGCTGGTACTCACGGGCGACAATCTTGGCCCGCCTACCGATATGCAGGTGATGCAAACCTTCGCTGATCTGGAACAAAAGCTGCCCGGCGCGGATATCAAGGCATCCACCCTTGAGGCATTTGCCCGCGCGCTGCGCTCCGTGAGCGATCACCTGCCTGTGATTACTTCTGAAATTGGCGATACGTGGATTCAGGGTGTGGGCAGTGACCCGACGAAAACGCGACATTTCCGCGAGTGGAGTCGTTTACGCGCCGAATGGCAGGAACGGAACTTGCCACAAGAGGAACAGCGTTTGGTAGATAAGGCTTCAGTGCCACTGCTCCTGGTTGGTGAGCATACCTGGGGCATGGACGAAAAGACCCATTTTCCGGATACAACCAGTTATACAGGGGTTGATTTTGATATTGCGCGCAAGTCGGAACGGGGAATGTTGTTTGCCCGTTCGTGGGAAGAACAGCGCGGATATTTAGGACAGGCATTGGCTGCGCTTGAGGGGTCGCCGCTGTACAGCGAAGTTGTGAATGCGCTGGCGGCATCTGACCCTCGCGAGCCTA
>CAZBPB010000339.1:3295-4676 GCA_964493565.1 uncultured Pleurocapsa sp.
CCTAACCTGTTAGAGTGGACACCGCTTTCCAGTTTAGAAGTGACTGGTGACCGTTTTGTGGTTGAGTTTGATGCCAGCACCGGCGCGATCAAACGTCTGGAAGATCGCAGAACCGGGCATGTCTGGGCAGATGAACAGCACTTGCTGGCTAATGCTTCATACCGCCTGTACGGTGAAGATGATTACGCCCGGTATATAGGCCAGTATCTGCGCGATCTTGATAAGCCAGATATTAGCTGGTGGGCGATTCCTGACAACACCAAGCAGGGAACCCCAAACCGTATTGGCGAGAGCTTTCAGCCACAGGTGAGTATGGCGCTGGCGCAAGGTGAGAACCGGCGATCGTTTGTGTTGGAGTATTCACAGCAGGCACGCGCCTATGGCGCGCCGCGAACCACGCTGCTGAATTATCATGTGCGCGACAATGCGATTGATATTACATTGACATGGTTTCAAAAACGCGCAAACCGAATAGCTGAAGCTTTTTGGCTGGGCTTTAGACCGAAAATTGATGCCGATGCCGACTGGCATCTATCTAAGCTGAGTTCGTGGATTGATCCACGTGATGTTGTCAGCAAAGGCGCGCGCGCTCTGCATGGCGCAAGTGCTGTACGCGTTCGCAAGCAGAGTTTGTACCTTGAACTGCAATGTTACGACAGTGCCCTGGTAGGGGTAGGTAAACCGCGCCTGCTGGATTTTGACGATGCAATCCCTGACCTTGGCGACGGTTTTCATGCCAACCTATACAACAATGTATGGGGTACCAATTTCCCGATGTGGTTTGCTGATGACGCACAGTTCAGGTTTACACTGACATTCGGTGACTAGCGCCGCGAACGCGTTTTTCTAAGCGTTACCCCGTTCCATCGCTTCTGTTTCCTGAATTGCAAGGTCTATATAGACCGCCGATGTCCAGCCGAAGATAGGCGCGGCCTTTGGCGGGCGTTCGCCTGTGATCGGGTTGTAATATTCGTAAATATCTGGCAATCTGCCGATCATGTTCAGTGTTTTTCGACGTAGTTCTACTGCTAATTCAGGTCTGCCGATACGAAACAGCGCTTCTATGAACAGGTAATTGATATTTACCCATGATGGGCCACGCCACATCTGCATCGGGTTGAATTTAGGGTCGTTCAGCGCAACCGTTGCCAGTGGATAATCTGTCCAGAACTGCGCCGGATCGGTCAGGTTTTGTAGTACGCGCTGAATGATGTGTTCGGGCATGCGGCCCGTCCAGATGGGAAATAGATTGAAAGGCGTCCGTGTCGGGATAGGTTTGCCATCGTACAGCGCGGCAAAATGACCTTCGCGTTCTGACCAAAGCAATGTCTGCATACGCTGGGCAAGCGCGTCAGCATCTTTTCGATAATCTGCCGCCTCA
>CAZBPB010000340.1:0-4662 GCA_964493565.1 uncultured Pleurocapsa sp.
TGCTGACTGACGGCGCAAACTACAGCTATGAAGCATCTGAAAGGCACGCTGAACTGAAAACAGTAGTTCAACTGCCTGTCGGTAAAGCGGTGATCATCGAGAAGCGCACGGCAATGACCACCAGCGCAGACCGCGAAACGCTGTCACTCGAACATCTGCTCTCTCTAGACATGGATTATGCGGCGCTGCATCAGGAACATGCTGACGTGTGGGGCGAACGCTGGGACAACGCCGATGTGATTGTAGAAGGCGATGACGACTCGCAGTTGGCGCTGCGGCTGGCGCTGTACCACCTGATGCGCGCACACCCGAACGACAGCCGCTATGCGATTGACCCGAAAGCATATGCCGGGGACGCGTATCGCGGGCTGTATTTCTGGGATACGGAAATGTATTTGCTGCCGTTCTTCCTGTATACCGATCCGGCGCGGGGGCGCATGCTGACCGACTTCCGGATTAACACGCTGCATGGCGCGGAGATTAATGCGGCGGAATATGGCTATGCCGGAGCGCGCTACCCGTGGGAGGGCGATATTGACGGCATTGACCAGTGCCCGAACTGGCAGTACCGCGATCATGAGGTGCATGTAACCGCCGATGTGGTCTACGGGATGATGCACTACGCGCGGGCGGCTAATGACGCTGGCTACCTTCAGCATGAAGGGCGCGAAGTGATCTTGAAAACCGCCGAATACTGGCTGGAACGGATTGACTGGCGCGAAGGTATAGACGCTCCCGGCTTGCTAGGGGTGATGGGACCGGATGAATACACACCGATTAGCAGCAACAATGCCTATACCAATCGCATGGTTTCGCTGGCGCTGGAAGCAGCGGCGGCGCTGGCCGATGACCCGATCTTTGGCGGGCATTGCGCGGGAATTGCACAGGCGCTGCCGATCATCAAGCGGCCTGACGGTTTGGTGCTGCAATGTGAAGAATTTGAGGCGCTTGCCGATATTGATCTTAGCGCGCTGTGGAAAGACTGGGACAAAACCTTTGCCGCTCAGGTTTCGCAGGAGCGGCTTTACCGCAGCAAGTGTTTGAAACAGGCAGACGTGCTGCTGCTGATGGCGCTGTTCCCGCACGAATTTACTGATGCTGAAGTGGCGCTGGCATGGGATTATTATTTGCCTTTTACCACCCACGATTCCTCCCTTTCACCGGGCGTACATGCCCTGATTGCGCTGCGGTTGGGGCTGAAAGATGAAGCATGGTCATTCTGGAAACGAAGCTGCGGCATTGACCTGAACGGCGGCGCGGAAGAAGGCTTACACATCGCCGCCAACGGCATGATCTGGCAGATTGCGACCTTCGGCTTTGGCGGGCTGCACACGGCGATGAACGCCGAAACCCTGACGCTGACGCCTTCGCTTCCAGATCAATGGAAGCGTCTGGCTTTCCCACTGGTCTGGAAAAGACAATGCGCATTTGTTGAAATCACGGCGGCTGAAGTGAAGATCAGCAACCGCAGCAGCGGCGCGCTACCGGTAAGCGTACGCGGACAAGCGGCGATCATCCCGCCGGAAAGCGCGATGGCATTTGGGATGTCAACCTGAGGCAGCTTTAGCCCCTAATAAAGGTAATTTATCAAGAGTAATGTTCCCAAAGACCGATAATCCCTCTCGATTTGCGCTGCCGCCACATTTATGGCGAATTCGCCCGATACAATTGATGGTGATTGATCTTGGGGATTGGCTGTTTACCTTCGTCGGGATCAATTTACTCTGGGTTGCAGCCTGTCTGACGGTGATTTTGCTGCCGCCAGCAACCGCAGCCCTCTTCGTAGCAGCACACCTCGCTTATCAAAATCAACCACCCTCAATTCACCAGTTCTTTGCCTCAATGCGCCGGTGGTTTTTGACGAGCTGGCTTATCACTTTAGCCAATGTGGTGATCATAGGTGGATTATTCCTACTAGGTAGATTGGCATATGCAAACGAGTTCGTTTTAGCAGGGCTGGCAGTACTTACAGCGGGCATCGTCTGGCTTCAGTTCTTCTTCTGGCCTTTCCTGTTTTTGCAAGCGCAGCCATCGCTCATACAGGCTGTTCGTAACAGCGCTCTGGCTATTATGAGCGATCTTCCCTACTTTACCGGATACCTCGCATTGTTCATTCTCATTCTGGTTCCTTCGGTTATTCTAATTGCTCCCGCGCTTTTCATTACCCCCGTTTTACTGGCATTGGTAAACACCTACAGCCTGTGCGTGTGGCTGCAAAACCGGGGCATTCTAAATACAGAAAAGCGGGATATATAGCTCTCGTTGTATATACAACTCACCCATTGGTTTATACATTATGCCCAAAAACATTGGCATTGGCTTGATGACGACATTATTCTTATCGTAGGCTTCAGGTCAAAATGAAACGCTACGCATTGTGCGAACGCGGGTTCCTAAGATCGCGCAGTTGGCATGCTTGAGCCTAAAGATGTTGAACAACTTTATTTTCGTTATGGAGGAAGGTTACATGTTCCGAATAAAGCACTTGATGAAAGCAGCATTAATTTCCTCGCTTGCATTGATACCGCTGGGTGTGTTTGCACAAGACGCAGTATCTTTGACTGTTGTCGGCGTGACGGTTCCTCCGGAAGAAATTGGCACGCCCCTTGATCTGGCATATCAGGCGTTGGTGTCCAGTTTTCAAGAAGCCAACCCGAACGTGACCATCAATGTTGTTGAACAACCACCCGAATTTGAAACTCAGATTATGGTCGATCTGGCGGCAGGTACAGCGCCCGACGTCTGGCGCGCAGGACAAGCCCTACTTCCAGAGTTGATCGAAGGCAATCATATCCTTGATGTACGTCAGTGTCTGGATATCACCCCTGATCTGACGATGGATCGATTCATTCCCAGCATCCTTGCAATCCATCAACCAGAAGGGCCGGAAGGGCCGGTTTATGGCGTGCCCAACGGCTTTACGCCTATGGTGTTCTATTACAATCCAGAGGTATTTGCCAGCGCCGGCGTTGATGTACCAACCTCGGATTGGACGGTTGAAGATTTCCTGAATACCGCCCAACTGCTCACCATCGATTCGCAAGGTCGTAACGCAACTGACCCTGATTTTGACGCAGAATCCATTGAGCAGTACGGCGTTCGCGTACGCAAGTTCTTCGTTCTGGAAAACCTCCCGTGGGTGTGGACTTTCGGTGGTAATATCATCTCGGAAGATGGCAGCACTGTTGATGGCTACCTGAACTCCCCTGAAACCGTTGAAGCCATCACCTTCCTGCGTGATCTGGTGCTTGAACACCACGTTGCCCCTCCGCCTAACGCACTGGATCAGATGATTCAGGAACGTGCGTTTACCTCCGTTTTCCTTGATGGTCAGGTTGCAATGTTCCCGCGTGGGCAGTGGGAACTGGTTGGCCTACAAAATCAGGAAAACTACGATGTCGGGCGCGTCGCAGTTGTGGGCTACCCTGTTGGCGCAAACGATGCCACGATTGCCTTTGAAGATGGTTGGGTCATCAATTCGGCAGTGGCAAACGATCCGGCAAGACTGGCGGCAGCGTGCAGTTTCATTGACTTCGCCACCAGCCCTGTTTTCCAGGATTCAAAAGCCATCACTGGCCTTGAGATATCTGCAAATCAGGCCGTCGCAGATCAGGCATCCGAAGTTTCACAGTGGCCGGAAATTCAGGCAGTTTTTGTGGAAGAAGCAGATGATGCACTTCCAGACCCCAATACACGCTTTACTTTCTTTGCCATCGTTGAGCCACGCCTTGACCTGATGATGGAGAACATTCTGGCGGGCGCCGATGTTACCGAAGAAGTCAACCTCGCAGTTGAAGAGATTGAACGTGAGCTTTCTCGCCAGTAACAGGTAATTTCAGTCATGGGGCTGTTCAGCACTGAACAGCCCCCTTTAAGGAAGAAGCCGGAATGGGTTATACCGGAAAACTGTCAACCACCACAGCATATCTGCCCAAACAGAAAAGCCTCTGGCAGCGATTTTGGAGCCGATCAAACGAAAAAGTAGGTTATCTTTTTATCTTCCCGGCATTCCTCCATTTGCTTATCTTTTTACTCATACCGCTTGTATTTAGCTTATATCTCTCGTTTACAAACTGGCGCGGGCCAAACCCACAATCTGCGCTCTTCATCGGCCTGGAAAATTATGAATTTCTGTTTGGCGACCGGCGATTCTGGGAAGCCATGCGAAATACCGCTTACTACACACTGCTGTATGTTCCGGGCAGCATGATCGTGAGTTTGCTAATTGCGCTGGTTATGAACCAGAAACTGAAGGGCGTCTACCTCTTTCGCACCCTTTTCTTTATGCCAGTCATTTCATCATGGGTGGCTGTTTCCATCATCTGGATAACCCTGCTCGATCCACAGGTGGGTATTCTAAACTACCTTTTGCGGCAGGTGGGGCTAGCACCTGTGAACTGGCTTGGCGACCCTTCCACCGCGATGATTGCAATTGTGATTATCGCCATCTGGAAAAGTGTTGGCTTCCAAATGGTGATCTGGTTGGCCGGATTGCAAGCCATTCCAGAAGAACTACAGGAAGCAGCAGCCATAGATGGCGCAAACAAGCGACAAACGTTTTTCCGAATTACGCTTCCACTGCTTGCTCCGACAACTTTCTTTCTGGCAATTACCGGGGTAATCGGCTCGTTTCAAGTGTTTTCTCCGATTTATGTCATTACC
>CAZBPB010000341.1:0-1032 GCA_964493565.1 uncultured Pleurocapsa sp.
CGATACCTACGAACATCAACAGATAAACAATTGAAAATGCCAGCAAGACAATACGAAAAAGGCGTTCGGTTCGCGTGAGTAGGGCAGTGGTGGATACCTGCCCATCCACCTGCTGTACACGGGCTTTGGCGGCGGACTGCACTTTGTCAAGTCGGCTGGCAACTGGCGGCGCCAGCAAAACGGCGCAAACCGCCAAAAACGCGCTTGTTGCAATGGCCGCAAGCATGACTTTATGCTGTGACAGGGCTACAACATTGAGCGAGAAATTACGGGTTTTCCGGGGCAGAAGCACGCTAAGCATGGGAGAACCAGCATTCAGGCAAAGCTCGCGGGAACCTGTGTTTGCAACTTCTTCTCCGTTCAGAAGAACCCCTTGCGCGCCGCTCACTGACCACGAAGCTTGGACGCAGTGATCAGGGAACAAGACTACACTGCGATCTGCCTGAAACTCGACACTGATATCTGTGTCTGGCCCAAAATGTTCGCCGGCAATCACTGGCGCGGAACGGGAGGACAAGCTGATAAATGCAAGGATCAATACTGCAAATGCGAGCATTACTAACACGATGCTACCTGTCCATTTGGAACGGTGAGCCGATTTCTCAGGGGTATAGGTTGTAGGGGATGGGTGGGTTTCTGAAGTTGCCATATACCTACCGTAGCACAGAGCACATTCGAAACCACCTTGAGGTTTAGGTCTTACAGGCAAGCTGTAATGAGGGGCGAGGAATTAGAAGGACTAAGTAGTTGGCGGGTAAAGCACCATACGGCTCAGGCGTACACGCCCCGATGATGTTTGTATATCAATACGGGCAATGGGCTGCGGTACATCTTCGTTGAAGGCAAAGGCAACCAATTCACCCGCCTGAACCGGGATATCGCGTTGTTCGCTGATCAGAGTTTGACCGGCAACATCAGCAAAATACTGAACAGTTATGGTTCCGTCGGCATCAATCAAAAGCTCTGCATCAAAACCGGCAACCGGGGCGCGAAGGATATGCACACTGATCGGGACTGATACACATTCGTCTG
>CAZBPB010000341.1:1042-4649 GCA_964493565.1 uncultured Pleurocapsa sp.
AATTGGCTCGTTTTTCAGAGGTGACTGGGACGGCAATCGGGAAAATCGGTTGTTAGAGGGATAATCTCGAAATTCCAGAGCGCGTAAGTTTCGCTGTTTATGGTGACGGGTGGTTCAACAAAGGTGTTATCTGGCAGCAAAGTGAAATCTATATCGAAAGGTAGATCTTGCAGCGTAACATCGAATGGGCGCACATTATTGCGCTCGTTACTTTCCCGAACTTCGCCATCAAGATCAACAAATACCTGCGTGGTGTATGTTCCCCACCATCCGTAGCTGAAGGGGAAGGTGATATTTTTTGATGCGCCCGGAGGGATATTCTCAACTTCATCTGTAAATGAGTTAAGCAAGACAGGGTTGGAGAGGCTCGCGTTCCAGCCATAGTTGAATGTGCCGCTATCCGCATCACCTGCGTTGGTGATGGTAACGCTCACCCGGAAGGTTTCGCCGGGGGCTGGATCGCGAGGTGAGATACGTACGGTGCCGATTTGCAGGTCGGGAAGCGCAGGCACTTCAGTTGGCCCGGAAGGGGTGATACTGGGAGGGGCAGTAGTGAGGGTTGGCTCGGTGGGCGGAAATATGACAGATCTCAGCCCAAAGATGATGAGCAGACCAATCAGAATGGCAGCAATCCCACTACCGAACAGCCACAGGCGGCTGCGTCCTGTTTTATGGGGCGGCTGCGGCGGCAGAGCGCCAGTATCTCCCGATTTTGCGCGGGCAAATAGAGAGCCATCTTCTGAACGCATGTATAAAACAGGTGTTGCCCACTCTGCTCCTGTGGTGTTATTCGCCAGCGCGCGCCTTGCTTCACTCATTGCAAGATCAATAGGGAGTTCATCGGACAGTGCGCGATAAAACTCTTCGGCAAATAATTGTGCTGAAGTATCTGAGATTTCAAACTGCATGGCGACGACGGCACTAATACCGCGAACGACCAGCCCGCTGGCGATACCAGCTAACGCGTCTTGATCCGGACGGCGGGCGCTGTGGCAGGAGTTCATGACCACGAGCCGTACGGTGCCTTCTTCACCAATCTCACGACCTAGTGCCTCACCGGAGACGATTTGCGGTTGATGATTTCCGGATTCATCTTCAAATACCAGCAAGCCGCGCCCGCGCTGCATATCGTAGTCGCTATGCCCGATGAAGTGAATGACGTGGTAATCAGCAGTACGCAGCTTTCGTTGCAGCGCGATTAATGACGGCTGCTCCAGCCGCTCAAGAACGACGCGATCTTCGCGGCGCAGGTCTTCGGTTGCACGTTGTAATCGCTGCCACTCACCTTCAATGTCAAGTTCTGGAAAACCCTGAGGCGATGAAATAACCACCAGAATACGCGGGGTGACAGCTAAGGCGGGTAGGCGTCTTAACGACACGAGCGGTGAATAGCGGACGATGGGTGTTGAGCGTGATAGGGCGAGAAAATCACGATTTGAATCGCGCAGGGTTTCCCAGGGTAAAGGCGCGAGCACGCCAGCATTGTCTACTGAAAGGCGAATACGCAGCCCGTCATTGCCGGCACGCTCAAGGCTGGCGACGTAAGCTGCTTGAATTTCCGGGTGGGATTGGATTAGAAAATCGAACAGCCGGTTGCCAATCTCTCGCGCTGCATTCGCCTGCGCTATCCGCGAAGCTGGACGAACCTCATTGAAGGCTTGAAAGTAGGTGTCAACTTCTTGCTGAGTGAGTAGAGACGCGACATCCACTGAAACTTCGCCAACAGGAGACGCGACTTTAATGCGATAGGCAGGGGTTGATTCCCCACCCGGCAAAGCAGCGACTTCGATGGCGAAGTTGAGCGATGGCATTGCGTTGTCTCATGTCTCCAGGTCAAGCGCGGCATCCGGCTGAGCGAGCGTGTGATTCACTTTTGCTCGTAAATATGCTTCCATAAATCCGTTGAGGCGGCCATCCAGCACCGCATCGGTATTCGAGTCCTCATATCCAGTACGGTGATCTTTTACAATACGGTATGGGTGCAGTACATAGGAGCGTATCTGGTTACCCCATTCAGCACTCACAATATCGCCTTTTAGCGCCGCGATCTGCTGATCGCGCCTCTTGCGTTCGATTTCAAACAGGCGCGCTTTCAGAATTTGCATTGCGCGTTCACGGTTTTGCGTCTGGCTGCGCTGATTCTGACAGCTTACGACAATTCCGGTGGGAATGTGCGTAAGACGAACGGCTGTATCATTCTTCTGAACATTTTGCCCGCCTGCGCCGCTTGAACGATAGGTCTCGATCTTGAGATCTTTCTCGTTGATTTCGATTTCGATATCGCCTTCAATATCTGGCCAGAGTTCGACTTTACTGAACGATGTGTGACGCCGCCGGGCTGCATCAAAGGGGCTAATGCGAACCAGCCGATGAACACCTTGCTCGCTTTGCAGGTAGCCGTAAGCGTAATCCCCCTTGATGCTCATCGTAACGCTTTTTAGCCCGGCTTCTTCACCCTCGCTGCGATCTAAAATCTCGACTTTGTAGCCGTTATTTTCAATCCAGCGCAGGAACATACGCTCAAGCATCTGCGCCCAATCCTGCGAATCAGTACCGCCGGCGCCAGCGTGGATCGCAAAAATGGCGTTCTGGTTATCATAAGGCCCATTGAGCAGAGTTTGCAGCGACAGCCGTTCTACTGCTTCCTGTAGTTGCAAGGTTTCATGGGATAAGTCGTCGTGCAGGGTTTCATCTTCAAGCTGTGCCAATTCCAATGTGTCGTTGATGCGTGTAAGCACCGCATTCCAATGGTCAATTTCGCCTTTAAGACGCGAAATTTCCTGCATCACGCGCTGTGCCTGTTCAGGATTTGACCAGAAATCGGGTGCTGAAGCCTCTTGCTCAAGTTCAGATGCGCGGCGCGCTTTGTTTTCGAGATCTACACGCTCGATCAATTCATGAATTTGTGCCTGCATTGCTTGCAGTAGGGGAGTGAGGTTTTCCATACTTTGGCTTTCTCTTTGCACTATTCGTCGAAAAGGCTATCAACGAAATAGTCAGGGTTAAAGAAGACCAGATCGGTCATCTTTTCGCCCAGCCCAACATAATGGATCGGCAGCCCGAGATCGTGATTGATAGCGAAGATCATGCCACCCTTAGCCGTACTATCCAATTTGGTCACGATCACGCCAGTGACATCCACTATTTCGCGAAATTTTTGAGCCTGTTGCAACGCGTTTTGACCGGTCGTGCCATCCAATACGAGCAGCACTTCGTGCGGGGCATCAGGAATGACCTTCTTTGATACCTCTTTAATTTTGGCGAGTTCTTCCATCAGATTATGATTGGTATGCAATCGCCCCGCTGTATCTACAATCAGGATGTCACGCCCACGCGCATTGGCGGCGGCAGTGGCATCAAATACGACGGCTGCGGGGTCACTGCCCGGTTTGTTGGCGACAACCGGCACACCCACACGCTCACCCCACATTTGTAATTGTTCGATGGCGGCAGCGCGGAAAGTATCGCCAGCAGCTAACATTACTTTACGCTGATTGATGTTGTTGAGACGGTGTGCAAGTTTGCCAATGGTAGTGGTTTTGCCAGAGCCATTCACGCCAACGATAAGGATGATTGATAAGGGACGCCCGCTGATGTTTAGAACTGG
>CAZBPB010000342.1:0-4631 GCA_964493565.1 uncultured Pleurocapsa sp.
GCCAGTATCTGAAGCGCAAATTGCCGCGCGTGGACATTTTGTGATGCTGCTGACACCGGCGGCGCTGGCAAACACCCCCATGGATGACCGACTGACCCGTGAATTAAAGGTCGCTCATCAATCCGGGCGCAGTATTTCAATGGTGCTGGCACATGGCGCAGAACTGGATGACACCGTTCGGCTGCCGGGGATACGCCAGACCAGCAGTGCCAGCGTAATCGCGCTGCCTGCCGATGATATTCAATTCGGGCTGGGAACCTTAATTGAACGCTTACAGGAAGCAGGCGCGCTAGAGAACGGCAGCGTATTACATGATCCTACCGCGCTTCACAAGCTAAACCGGGTTCAGCGGTTAGCGCCGGTCACAATGGAACAGGTGGAAGCGGAAGGGTTGTTCAATCTTGCCCTGTTACACGGCGGGGAAGCGGGCGGGATTTCGATTCTGAGCGAAGCATTGCGGCTGTATCCTGATTATGCGGAAGCCTACTTCCAACGCGGATTAATTCACATGCGTCGTGGCAATGTCCGCGCTGCGCTAGAAGATTACAATGCTGCGCTGCGCTTACGTCCGCTGGATGCCATTGCCTATAACAATCGCGGTCTGGCACATCGCGCGCTGGGCGATATTCCCGGCGCAATTGCCGATTTTGATGAAGCCATTCGCTTAAACCCGCGATTTTCCAATGCCTATAACAATCGTGGCATGTCCCTCAAAGCACAGGGCGATGTGGATGGCGCGCTTTCAGACTATACAGAAGCCATCTCGCTCAAGCGCGATTTCGCCAGCGCCTACAACAATCGAGGGCAGGCTCATAAAGTAAAAGCTCTTGAAACCCGCGATAACCCGCAATTTGCACGTGTGCTTTTACAGGCTGCGTTAGACGATTTCGATGCCGCTATTTACTGTCAGCCAAATCATGCGGCTGCCCACAATAATCGCGGCTCAATCCGCTTTTTGCTGCGCGATCTGGATGGGGCAATTACTGATTTCAGCAAGGCGATTCAGATCAACATGGAATACGCTAACGCCTTTTTCAATAGGGGAATCGCCTACAAAGCAAAAGGAGATACCGAGTCAGCGGAACTGCAACCGCAGGCCAACACCTATTATCACAGCGGGCAGGCGCGGCGCTTAAGCGGTGATATTACCGGTGCGCTGCATGACTACGAAGAAGCGCTGAAACTGAACCCTACCGCCGCCAACGCGCTGACTCAGCGCGGGGCAGCCCGCCGCTTGACTGGCGATCTTTCAGGCGCGCTGGCGGATCATGAGGCGGCGCTGAACATTAGCGAGTCTGCACAGGCGTACTACAATCGCGCAGCGGCACGGGCAGAAGCCGGCGATTTTGCTGGCGCGATGCAAGATTACGACTCGGCATTGATGCTGAACCCACGCTATGCTGAAGCCTACAATCGGCGCGGCGTTCTGCATTTTTCGCAAGGAAACAGCCAGCGCGCGCGCGCCGACTATGATATGGCGATCAAATCCAACCCGCGGCTGGCGGTTGCGTACAACAATCGCGGGGCGGTGCTATATGCTGAAGAAGATACTGATGGCGCATTGGCAGATTACGACATGGCGATTCACCTTGACCCAACCTATACGCTGGCATATGTGAATCGCGGCGCAGTGCGTGCTGAGTTGAACAATTTTGCGGGGGCAATTGCAGATTACAATGAAGCCCTACAATTGAACCCGGCACACGCCAGCGCTTATTATAATCGCGGGCTGGCTTACGCCCATCAGGACAATTTTGATGATGCGGTGGCTGATTATGATGCTGCTTTGCGTCTAAACCCGGAAATGGTGGAGGCTCTGCTGAATCGCGGGTTGGCGAAGGCCGCGCGCGGCAATGCAAACGACATTGCTGAAGCGATTGACGATCTGAGCGCCTATCTGCCTTTTTCTGATGATGAACGTGCTCCGGAAATCCGTGAAATTATCGTTTCACTGGAAGGGCGTTAATGTTTATCGGCTTACAGGCGTGAGTTGGAATAGAAGGTTTGAGAACGAGTTTAGCGGTGAAATGAAGGATATCGTCAGAAACTGGCTGGTTAAAAAAATCGGGCAGATTGACAGTGTTCGCGGAAGCGCCGTGAACCGTCAGGGCTTTATTGTGGCGGTTACGTGGAGCGGAACCATCGTTCACATCTATTTGCTGGATGAAATTGTAAAGCCGCGCGCGCTGAAAAAGATCATTCAAGACAATACCCGGGTTGGCGTTGGCTCAATGTTTATTATAGATGCCAGACTTGCACCTCAAGATGGGATAAAAACTGATCCGGGTGAAACGCTGCTGGCGCTGCACATGCTGTTCAAAGATAGGCTGTACACCTGCCGAATTGATGAGAGTGGACAGCCGACTATCGGACAGGTGCATTTCAAATCTTTTGGGCGTGCCAATGAGTATGAAGTATGGTACGGGCCAGATGTTGATATCAGCCACTTACCATCATACCGGGCATGGATACGCCATCCCAATTCGATGAAGGGGGATTGGTTGATGGCAAATTTCGGGTCAGACTCATTCTGGAAACAGCCGGATTATTCTGCCGGGCGCGAGGCTTTTCGCCAGCGCGTTCGCAACACACAGCGCTATAGTTGGAGCAAAACCACCAATGGCAGCGGCAGATTGGATTCGGAAGATGCGCCGCCGCAAAACAATGGCGCTTCGCCACGCGTACATGCAAGGAATCCAAAGCTGGAGCGCAGCTATGCCGAGCTAGGTTTAACAGGAGTGGCAACCAATGAGGAAGTCAGAAGTGCCTTCCGCAATTTGGCGCGAACCTTACATCCAGATGTCAGTCAATTACCGAAAGACGAAGCGGAACGGAAATTTAAGGCGGTCAGTGAGGCATATACATTCATAAAGTTAACTAAAGGATGGTGACGGGAACGCCAGTTAAGAGGCGTTCTCCGTCGAACTCTGGTCACTACGTTCGCCTTGCAAAAGATCGTTTATCAGCCGCTTCCAACGCGATGGCGCTTGCTTCTTGTTTTCCTCACTATCGCGCGAAAGCTGGCGCAAACGCGCTTCCTGCAATAACCGGTGTTTGCGCTGTTCATTAACCAGAACGTCAGTATTTGGATTAAACATTTTCATCTCTCCCCTGTGCTTGATACTCTGTTGACTAATTCGTAGAACCGCGTCAGTTTGTTCAAAATCCGATGAGGTTTCTTCAAAATTGGTCATCTCGCGCACTACTTTCTTATACGCACGGCTTCTTATATCGTTTCAGAACAAGTAGTTTTGCGGGAATTTTTATGCGCTGCTTCTACAAAGCGACAATTCCCCCGTGTTGTCTCTTTGTAGATGGAACCTTTTTTCAGGCTATACTCCACTACTGCTTAATGCTTATCTCGTATTGAAATGTGATGGGTTTTCAGCGGCATTAAGGGCATGGGTTGATTCACTCCTGCGGATGCCTGATCGTCATGTGATAAGTTATGATCTTCCGTTCTGAGTTTTGCTCGAAATGCCTCTTATCAAACACAGAAAGTCATCAAAAATATGGCGATTGCTGCCCAATGTGTTGCCCCTGATATATATCAGGCGCGTATTCCCCTGCCATACCAGCTAAACCATGTTTACTGCTACCTTCTGCGCGATGCTTCGGGTTGGGCGGTTGTTGATACGGGACTGAATTGGCCTGAAGCGCGTGCGGCGTGGTTTTCGTATTTCGAGCAGTTGGGTATCAATCCAAAGGAAGACATTCGCAAGATCGTCCTCACCCACATGCACCCTGATCACTTCGGGATGGCGGGATGGTTTCAGGAGCAAAGCAGCGCGCCAGTCTATATTTCTGAACGCGATTTCCACGCGGCAAAGCGGATGTGGTATGAACGTGAAGATCGCGTAGAGGATATGCGCCGCTATTTTAGGAAATGCGGTTTGCCAGAAAACGAGATACCGGGTGTTCTGAAGGCGGGCGACGACACTGCTGTGCTAACCATGCCGCTGCCATCTCAGGTCAAGACCATTTCCGGCGGCGATCAGATCGTGATCGGGGATCGTGCTTTTAGCGTAATTTCTGCCTCCGGACATTCTGATGGGCAGGTAATTTTCTATCATGCGCCTGAAGAACTAATGCTCTCTGGCGATCATGTGTTAATGAAGATCACGCCAAACATCGGCCTGTGGCCAGAAAGTGATCCCGCGCCGCTTGGACGCTATTTAGCATCGTTAATGTCGCTGCGCAACCTGCCGGTGAAGCTGGCGCTGCCGGGCCACAAGACGGTAATTTCTGACTGGCAGGGGCGCATTGAAGAACTACAGGTACACCACGTTCAACGATTGGCACAACTGCGGGACGCGAGCATGCCCGGCGCAACTGTATATCAGGCGGCGGAGAAAATCTTTGATTTTTCGCGCTTAACGGCTCATGAAATTCGATTCGCGCTAGCAGAAACGCTGGCACATCTGGAACATCTGCGCGACGAGAATATCCTCAAGCGGGATGACAGCGAAGTTCTGATCTTTCACGGGTAACCGAAATCCTTCAATCCTCTCTCTAAGGCGATGACACTCCCCAGGATGCCGGAAAAACGATGATAGCACCCCGCCTGCCCCGCAAGGATTGTGCTATACTTTGCCGCGTTAGCATAAAACCCTTATCACCGGGAAAAATGT
>CAZBPB010000343.1:0-2026 GCA_964493565.1 uncultured Pleurocapsa sp.
AGCGTGATCACCATTGAGATTGATAGCGCCGCAAAACCGAAAGAATTTCAAGTTCCAGAACAGGAACGGGCTTTTTACGGCTATAATTCGCGCTGGGCAACGACTAACTTTCAAGCGGCGGGGGTGAATGTTGGTGATCGAAAAGCTGGCGGAGGCAAACGTACATGGTTGCTTATTTTGCTGGCGCTTATAGCGGTCATCATAATCGGGGCAGCAGTCGTCGCGGTTGCTTCAGGAGGAAGCGGAACAGCAGCACCCAACCCGACAGGTGCCACAACGCTGGAACCAAAGGGTGAAGTGTTGGTCACAGAAGAGCTTGCATCTACGGCAACCCCTGAGCCAACGGATACACCCGTGCCAACTGACACGCCGATACCGACTGATACACCAACGCCAACTGAAACGCCAGTGCCGCCAACCGCGACACTACGCTCTTAACAACTGAACGATAAAGTGTCTCGTTCTAACTATTCTGGCATAATCGCCTGAGTGCAGATGCGCCGCAGAAACAGGTGGAGGATAAGACGAATGACAAAGAAACTGCTACTGGTTACAACATGCCTCGTTTTCTGCCTGCTTACAGGTGTTTTGGCGCTTTCTGCGCAGCAGGAAGGCATCACTACCAGCGCAGAACCTCAATTTTCGGCGTACACTTGCACCTTTAACACAGGCACAGGCCGCGCCGAAATTAGAGCGACACTTGTTGATGGCAGTGGCAACGCTATCCCGCCAGAAAACGCAACATTCACCGTTTCACGGGTTGGCGCAAGCGCCCCACTGCCGCCGGATGCTGCGGTGGTCACCGTTTCTGATCCGCGTGCGCCACTCCAAATGGTCGTTGTGGTGGATGTCACATCTACAATGCCCTTGGAGCAGGTTCGTAACGCGCTGTACAATGGACTGCTGACGCCGATGCCTTTTGAAGATTCAGTTGCATTGGTCACTTTTGCCGAAATTCCGAGCGATGTAAGCCAGTTCTATAACGATAAAAACGCACTCTATAATGATCTTCTTTTTTCGCTTAGTACTCAGGATGCCCCTAATCATCTGAATGATGGCATTCTTGCCGGGCTTGAAGCCACCCAACCCAACAGCCCCACGCGACAAGTCGTATTGGTAATCACCGACTCTACCACGCAGGAAGAATTGATCACCCGCGCGCAGGCTTCTCATGCTCAGATTATTCCGATTGCGCTGCATAACCTGTCTGACGCGCCAGATGATGAGGCTTTATTCGCACTGGCAAACGCCACACGTGGCTATGGCTTTGCTTACGATGGCGATAAGCGTGTTGAAGCCATTGAGGCCGGGCTTACCAACATCTTCGGTCGTGTGCTCAATGTACTCAACAGTGAAATTGTTATTTCAGTTGATCTTACCGGGCAAACGCCAGACGAAACCGGCTTTATCCCCTTTGACGTAACTGCCGAACCTAATAGCGGTGGCTCGCTAACAGATCGGGTAAGCTGTCCTCAGCCTCCAGTAAATGTTGTTGACCCCAATAACCCTGAGAACGCTCTACCTCAATTTGCAGTTGCCTTTACCAACATTGTTGAAGGCTCACGTATTAACGATGCTGGCACGCTTGAAGTAGCCGTTCAACCGTTCGACCAGCTTCCGTTGGATGCCCAGTTTGTATTCTGGTTGGATGATGAAATCACGGCAGAAAGCCCTGAAGCAATCTTCCCCTTTGACCCGCAGGCGCTTAATCCGGGTCGCCATGCTGTACGCGTTGAACTTCGCGACAGCACAGGTAACCGCCTTGCGACAACACCAACCATTAACCTGTTCACCCGTCGTGCGCTGAATCTCGCAACGGCATCCGGGAATACCACCCAGCTCTCCGGCCCGGTAACCATCCAGGTCAATAATGTGTCAGAAAATATGGGTGAAATTCAATTCAGGGCGGCGCAGGCCAATAATCCTGAAGTATCCTTCCCCATCGGAACCGCGCAGGTTACTAACGGTGTTGCGGCACTGGAAATCTCTGATATTCAAACCATCGCGAATAATCTGTTCCCGCCTG
>CAZBPB010000343.1:2036-4631 GCA_964493565.1 uncultured Pleurocapsa sp.
CTGCTGAAGGACAGGAAGGGTGGAATCTTCTGATCACCGCCGCTGCCCCGTCCTCTTCTGAAGGGGATCCGCCCCTCGGCGAGTCAATTGCGCCGCTGGTGTTGAGTGTCGCACCAAAACCAGCTTTCTCCATCGAGGAAGTCGCCAAAAGCCCGATTCCGCCGATCATTCTTGCTGTGATTTTGCTGATCATTGACTTTGTGTTGTTTAAGCAGGTACGCAAAGCACGCATCAAGCGAACCATCGCTGGCGCAGACAAACACGATCTGCCCGCGCAGTTGATGTGTGTTACAGTCAGTCGGGGAACTGCTGGTCGCCAGACATACATGCTCACCAAAAAGACAATGTATGTGGGTCGTGGCTCAGGCAATGACATTCAGCTTGAAGATGATGCTAACGTTTCACGCCAGCACGGTGCGATTCTCTGGCGTAAGCAAAACTGGTACTTCGCCAACCGCAAGCCGAAAGTTCGCACCAAGATTGCAGGCAAGTTGTATAAAGGGTTGGCGTTGGTCAAACTTGAGAACCCGGCGGACATCGAGCTGGGCAGCTATCAGCTCGTCTTTCACTCGACCGAGCAGCGGCAGGATATTTCAGATCTGGTCAAGACGAATCTCTAAAAGGTGGGCTGAATGCGTGTTTCAGCAAAGCTTGTACGGCAGCGGCAAAATTATTCTCTAAGTCTGGGTGACCGTATGCGGGTTGGCAATCTCGCCCGCTATCTATCCCAGCAGGAAGCCTATATTGACACTAGTACGCTAGAACTGGCGCGGTTAGTTCAGCCAACACAGCGGTTACAGGATGTTGATATTCAGGCGGGTGACCGTCTTATCATCTGTACCGCAAAACCATCTCAGGCCGAGCTTCCCGCGCCGCTGAACCCCGGTGACAAAATCATTCGTCTAATCATGGGTGATGTCGAAGTCTCGTCACGCGGCAAAAAATCGCTGTCCATCGGCAAACCAGACAGTAATCGCGATGTAGATATTGATTTACGCAATTTCATCTCTCCAAAACAGTTGAATTTTGTCTCGAGAGATACGATGC
Organism: uncultured Pleurocapsa sp.; assembly: GCA_964493565.1. GTDB lineage: Bacteria > Chloroflexota > Anaerolineae > Aggregatilineales > Phototrophicaceae > Flexifilum. The sequence goes on from CAZBPB010000343.1 coordinate 3,084, forward strand.
GGCTGGAGTTCGATGAGCATTCCAAGACGTGGTATGCCTCTCGTACAGGCCGCACCCGCCTCTTAATCAACGAATATGAACTGACAGCGGATCGCATTCCACTCGGCGACTTATCCCTGTTGAAGGTCTACCGCGCAAACGAAGAACCGAGTAATCCAGCATTCCGACCACTTGCAGAAATCAGAATGGAAACGGAAACGGTTCAATCCCGTGATGACATCATTTATCTGGAAAGCGGCAGCAGAATCTGCAAAATTCAGGTTGGTGTTGAACGTGAAAGCGCGGCGCTAAACGTTTCTGAAAATGTACCCTTCGGTCAGATCGTTACCGGCTTAGCTGCCCACATGAATATGGCCATGAACACCGAATATGACCTTTATATTCTGCGGCTGATCCCACCCCTGACGCCGATGGAAGCCGTAACGTTGGGAAACGACGATTTTCTATATGCAGCGCGTTCGCAGTCCTACGCCATGAATGTGCTGATGCTGCATGACCTTGCCAACACAGAACGTAAATATGAGCTGGTTGGCGGCCCCGAAGATGATATTAAGCTCATTGGCAGGCGGCCTGAAGCAGCTATTGAAGACCCTGAACTAGAGGTTGATCTTTATCAAACGTTGGTAGAGCGCACAGGCAACCCCAATGCCTTCAAGAATATTTCGCGCCGCCAACTACGTGTCTTTTACCGCGCCACTGAAAACACGTGGTGGGCGCAGGCTGAAGAACGGGCATCTGTACCCGTGTTTATTAATAACACCCGCGCAACTGCCAGTACACCTATTCAGCTTACGTCTGGAGATGTGATCAGCATCGGAGCAACAGTAGACAACTATGCCGCACGACTTGAAGTAGAGATCACTGCCAAAGCTGATTAGCTCATCTCAACGCCTTACATATCACGAAAGGCTGTTGAAATCGGGTTTCAGCGAGCGAACAGCAAGAATTTTTATCAGTTTTAACAGGTACGCTAGTTGCCGAGATTCTCGTATTGGTGTACAGTGAAAATCGTTCGATAAATGCCATATTCTACGATTATTTCAGCAGTATTTAAGTTTTGAGGAAATTGGTGCAAGTCGAAAGTTTGCGCATCCTTCAAGAGTCGCTTTCGTGGATTGATGATCTCATCCGCGCAGCAGTCGCACGCGCACAAAGCGCGGGGCTTGATCCAACAGATGCTCTACGCGGGTTAGTCATTACTGATGACGAAGTTGTGAATCACCTCTCCACACCCGCATTGAACGGGTTATGGAATGGTGAGCGCGTATTTGAGGCCGTCGAATCCATTCCACTGGCAGATGAAAACCCGATCACTAAACTCGCCAGATTATTCCAACTTACGCCGCTGGACTGTCATGTCCTATTGATCTGTTTAGCGCCGGAAGTAGATCGGCGTTATGACCGTCTGTACGCCTATCTTCAAGACGATGTTTCTCAACGCCGCCCTAGCGTTAACTTGATGGTTAATCTTCTGGGCGGCGATATTGTTGAGCGCTTTGCCGTATGGGAACGTCTGCAACCAGTTCGTCAATGATGCGGCAACCACCT
>CAZBPB010000344.1:0-399 GCA_964493565.1 uncultured Pleurocapsa sp.
GTGCGTTTTTGATCTCTCATTTTCAGATCAGCATGACTGGCTAAACTTGCTTCAGCACGTGAAATCTCGAAGCGAAACCATGCCTGAAGTGATCACGCTGGCAAACCCGGAGACGGCGGATCCGGTGCAGGCGCTTGCTCTCAAAGAGGCGGGGGCGCATGTGATGCTTGACTACCCGATTAACGAATCCCGGCTTAGGCTGCATGTTTACGAAGTGCTGCAATCCCATGCTTAGGGGGCGCAAATCTGTGGATTTGCGAAGCTGCATACTTTCACAAAATAGCCGCTATTGCATCATATTATTTGAAGATTGTGATGGATAACGCCGGTTGAATTCTCAGGGCTTTCTGCTAGAGTAAGGCTTCCTGAAATTGGATAATTAAGCGTATGGCTGGTATT
>CAZBPB010000344.1:409-4591 GCA_964493565.1 uncultured Pleurocapsa sp.
ACCTCTGCCCTGGGCGAAACTAATGCGTCGCATTCCGCGTCCAGTACAAAGTGATGATGAACGCTGGTTGCCAGGCGAATTGGAAGAATCCACCTTTGAATGGATGGCTCCCGGCGATGTTGTCGAAGCGGTAAAGCAGCATTACACCGAATCCCATCTCTGGTTGGAAGCCGCGTCGCAGCATATCCAAAGTGCCCGCTGGCGCGAAGCGGCGAGGCGTTTTCTTTCAGGTGCTTGCCTCCAGCATTTTGCCACTACTCTGAAATCTGTGCGTGAAAGCGACGTGCAGTTTATTGATATTTTGCGGGGTGAACATAAGCTCGTTGTACGCTATTTTTCGGCTGGCGGCGATACCTGCCTGCTTAGCGACCTGCAAACTGACAGACGAATGGCGATGTATCGTTTTCGCGGCGGCGAGCGTATCGGCACGCAAGATCTTGGCAGCAGCACTGTTGTGTACATGATGCGCTTCTTCCCGGCAGATGCCCGATGGAAGATTGATGCGTGTGTGCAGAACTTGCCTTATTCCGCGACTGCGCGCGGGAACTCACTGCCTGTTTTTGAACGTACACCGCTGCCTTATCCTGCTGGTCGCGATAGTTAATCTTCCGTGTCTTCTCCAATCGTATTTGTTACCGGCGGCACCGGGTTTTTAGGACGCCATTTGCTACCTGCTTTGTGCCGCACCGGCTTTGCGGTGCGCGCGCTGGTACGCTCTCCAGAATCACATCCCTGGTTGGCGCGATATCCCAACCTCACAGTAATTAAAGGCGATGTTCTCAATCCGGCTTCAGTGACCGAGGCTGTCGGTGCTTCAGATTACGTGGTGCACGCGGCGGGATTGTTTCGTTTCTGGGGCAGGGCTTCTCAGTTTGAAGCGACCAATGTGGGCGGCATTGATCATGTTTTGAACGCCGCTTTGCAAGTCAATGTACAAAAGCTGATCTATGTTTCGACAATTGCCGTGATTGGTAATCCTGAGCCAGATCGTCTGGTGGATGAAACCCATCCGCCGCACCCGGCTGATGCCTACCAGCGGAGCAAATTGGAAGCGGAAGATCATGCTCTGCAATTTACCAGAACGCGCGCGCTGCCAGTAGTCGTACTGCGACCCGGAGCGTTCTATGGGCCGCTGGGAACATACGCATTTAATCGTCTATTCTTTCGCGACCCGATGCGTGGGATTGTCATGCAAATGGATGGCGGGCGTTATGTTATCTTTCCGGCTTACGTGCCGGATGTCGCTCAAGGCATCATTCAGGCGCTTTCAAAAGGCAGGGCTGGCGAAATCTACAATATTTGCGGCGATCCGATTACTCATAAAGCTGCCTTCGATATTGTGTATAAAGAGGCGCATTTGTGGTATCCGCGCCTTGCGCTGCCGGGCTGGATGGGCATTAATACCGCGCGTTTACTGGAAGGGCTGGCGACGATCACCCGCCGTGAACCCTTCTACCCGATGAACTTACGCTCTTACGTGTATAATTACTGGCGCGTTTCCAATGAAAAAGCGCGAATTGAGCTTGGTTTTGAGCCTACGTCATTTGAAGATGGCGCAAGGCAAACGATTGCATGGTATAAAGCCGGACGTCCCGACTGGATTTCCGATGTAGAGTGTTAGCAAATAAGCATGATTGATCAGGCAAAAATTTACGTGAGCAGTGGTAAGGGTGGCGATGGCATGGTGGCTTTTCGCCGCGAGAAATATGTGCCGCATGGTGGCCCTGCCGGAGGGGATGGCGGCAAAGGTGCTGACGTAATTTTGCGCGTAAACCCTAAGATCAACACTTTAATCGCCTTCACCAGACAAATCCATTTTAAGGGGAATCCCGGCTCTCGCGGCGGTACCTCCACAAAAACAGGTAGAAGCGCTAACAACGTGATCATTGAAGTGCCGGCGGGTACTGTGGTGCGCGATGCTGATACCGATGAAATTCTGGCTGATCTGGTACGCCCCGGCGACAGCGTGATTGTCGTTAAAGGCGGGCGAGGCGGGCGCGGAAATGCCCGATTTGCGACTTCCAATGCGCAAGCGCCGCGCTATGCCGAAAAGGGCGAACCCGGCGAAGAACGCTGGCTGAACCTTGAATTACGCCTGATCGCAGATGTGGGTATTGTAGGCGTGCCGAATGCTGGCAAATCAACCTTGCTCTCTGTTATCAGCAACGCCAAGCCCAAAATCGCGAATTACCCGTTTACTACCCTTGAGCCGCAGTTAGGTGTGGTTTACTACGAAAATCGCGATCTGGTGGTGGCAGATATTCCCGGCCTGGTGGAAGGGGCGCACTTAGGGGTTGGCCTCGGTCATGCATTCTTGCGCCACGTTACCCGTACCCGCGTGCTGGTGCATTTGCTGGACGGGGCAGCCGAAGATCCGCTTGCCGATTTCAATCAGATCAATGTTGAATTGTCGCTCTACGACGAGAAGCTGGGCACTCGCCCGCAAATTGTCGTGTTTAGCAAGATGGATTTGCCGGAAGCGCAGGAACGCTGGGCGCAGGTGCAAAAAGACCTGCGCGCACGTGGGATTGAGCCAATGGCAATCAGCGCCGCTACTCGTCATGATGTGACAAAGCTGATTCAACGCATGTTTACCGTCTATGATGAGCTGCCGCCTGAACCTGAAATCATTGAAACTATGCCGCTGTATGAGCTTCCAGAGGAAGAATTGCCCTTTGAGATCGAGCGTATAAACGAGGGCACGTACAGAGTGATTGGCAAGCGCATCGAGCGTGCCGCAAAGATGACCTACTGGGATTATGACGAAGCGGTACTGCGCTTTCAGCGAACGCTGGATGTATTGGGCATCACCGCCGCTTTGCGTGAAGCGGGTGTGCAGGAAGGCGATACTGTTTTTATTGGCGACCACGAACTGGAGTGGTCAGACTAAATGCGCCTTGCTGTTTTTGGCGGAACCTTTGACCCGCCGCACGTTGGTCACATGATTCACGCTCAACGCGCTTCTGAGACTTTCGATTGCCCGGTGCTGTTTGTGCCTGCGGCTGTTCCACCACACAAGCACGGTGAAACCAGAGCTTCCGCCGAAGACCGGGTGGCGATGGTGCAAGCGGCGATTGCCGGTAATGATCGCTTTCAATTGAGCCGCGTCGATCTGGATCGTCCCGGGCCACATTACAGCGTAGAAATGCTCCAAATCCTGCATTCTCAGTATCCAGATACTGAATGGGTTTTCCTTTTGGGCGCTGACTCGCTGCGTGATTTGCCGCGCTGGCATCAGCCGCTAGAGCTGATGCATCTGGCGCGTTTGGGTGTGTTTGCCCGCCCTGATGTGACCATTGAGATGACGGATCTGGAAGCGTCGCTGCCCGGCCTTACGGCATCAGCAACGTGGATTGATTCGCCGCTGATTGATCTCTCGTCTTCGGTGATTGTAGACGGGATCATGAAGGGATTTAGCCCGCGTTATCTGGTTCCAGATGCTGCGATGGAAGTGTTACAGCAGCGAAAGTTGTACGGTTATGAACAAACGACCTGACGTTCTTTTAGCGCCGATTCTCGGGGCGCTTTTGCTGGTGTTTATTTGCGTGCCGATGCTGGCAGCGCAGGATGTGCCGCCTCACGCGCCAACTCTTGTACCGCCAACATTGGTACCAACTGTTGAAACGGCTTTTGTTGACGCGCTTCCTACCGAAAGTGCGCTCACCCGTATTGTTGCCGATAGCAAGGTGCGGATTGGTATCCTGTTCAATGAACTACCATTTGGCGAACTGAACGTGCGTGGTGAGATATCAGGTTTTGATGCCGATCTCGGGCGTTCTATGGCTGAAGCGTGGGGAGTGACGCCGGAATTTGTACAGGTGACGCGGCAAACTGGCGCGGAGATGCTGGCTGCCGGGGAAATTGACCTGCTGATCGCTGCACAGCCGCATTTGCGCAGCCTGGACTCGTTGATCGAATTTAGCGAAGCCTATTACCCAAGCGAACAGGTCATGGTTTTGCGCGACGGCGATCCGGCGCAGGCGCTCAGCGAAATGGCTGACAAGCGCGTCGGCTACATCATGGGCACGCGCAGCGAAACCGCGCTTCAAGAATGGAGCAGCCGCACCGGGATCGTTGTAACTGCGCAGCCGTATGTGAATCTGGATCAGGCGCTCAGCGGCTTAACGACAGGGGCGGTTGACGGTTTGGTTGCAAATCGCCTGCACGTTCAGCGTGCCGTAA
>CAZBPB010000345.1:0-1145 GCA_964493565.1 uncultured Pleurocapsa sp.
GGCTGCAAAAACTGCAAGATGCCCCCGCCGTCTACCTCGACGGTGCGATCAACGGGGCGTCGGCGCGGTCGATGGTCGAGAGCCTTGATGGGGATTTGAGCGACCCGGTGATCGGAATCGTCTGTGTGCCAGATGACAAAGACTACGAGGGTGTGTACAAAGAGATAGGCTTAGTCAGCGATTCGCTGATCATCACCGAAACGGATCGCAACCCGATCCTGCACTTCCCGCCGTTCCGCGCCGCCGTCGAAACTGCAATGCGCTACAACAACGATATCACCCACGTACCAACGCTGGCAGCAGCGGTCGAAGAAGCGCGGGAACGCGCCGGAACCAATGGCACAATCCTGATTGTCGGCACACAGTCGATCCTCGCCGACGCGATCCAGCTCTGGGGCTTCAGCTACGAAGTGATTTGATCCAAGCGAACACCCGCAGGTTAAAGTCCATCGCGCCGAGCGACGGTTTGCAAGGCGTTGGCAGTCGGGTGCGAAGCGGTTGTGCGCTCGACAAAAAAGATTCCGTCGTATCTTTTTCCCAGTTGGTATTCCGCGAAATAATGTGCTGTTTCATCATAAAACCAAGTGACGTTACGCGCTGGCTGCGGGTTGTTCAGCCACTGTTCAACTACCGAATTGTTCGTAGGTGCGCGTAAGTTTGCGATGAAAACATCAGCCCCGATGCGCGACAAATACCAAGATAATGTACCTTCGGGCGCGGGCGGAAGCAGAACTTCTTTGAGGTCTCCCAACAAGTTTTCTAGCAGCAGCATACGTGTCAAAAAAGCACCCTGATTAAAGTAGAAGCCCAGCGCAAAGTAATTTTTCCCATATGTTTGGCGCAAGATATAACCCATGTTGGGATTTTCAGCATCATCTACGCCGATATGGAAGTTGTGTTCCCAGAGGATAAACTTTGTGCCTAGTGCTGACTGGTCGATCAAATAGTTCAGGTTTTCAGCCATCGACATGGTTCGTAAAGCCCATTCCGGGAGCGATGATTGCAATAAATTAGGCGCATTGGCGATTGTCCACTGCTTCGTGACGTGGAGATAGCGCAAGATTTGATCATACTCCATCTGTGAAGACGTTCCGACCAGCATCTCCTCATGAGCCTTCAGATAATCGATCAAGCCTTGCAGCCGG
>CAZBPB010000345.1:1155-4558 GCA_964493565.1 uncultured Pleurocapsa sp.
AAAGTCGTTCCAGCGTCTTTTGATCTTCTTCATCAATTTGCCGAGGCCACTTGGCTTCTACCGCGCCCAGCGTTTCAAAAAGCGATTCGGCATCTGATAGCTTATCAGGGGCGAGCTTGCGCAAATAGTCGATCACGACTTGCCAACCTGGTCCGTTGCGATTGATATCAACCCCATAAAAGCGCACTTTTTTCTCGTCCGGGACGGTCTGATTGTACGCCCGCATCCAGTCGATCAGTGCTGCCATCTCTTCCGTATCCCAAACAACATACCACTGCCCCGTCAGTACGCTGTCGCGATCTCCTTTGCCAGACAGGATGTATTCGTTGATTGGTTGACAGCTCGCATAACTCGCCTCAAGAGCAAACCCCGTAAAATTCATTTCCGTGACCAGAAATTCCACCATGCGGTGCTTAAACTGGAAGAACTCCCGCGTGCCATGCGTAGTTTCGCCTAAGCCAACCACCTTCGCATCCTTCAATACCTGCTTCAGCGGCTGTAAGTCAGCGAACCCATTTCCAGCCTCAATGTGTTCTATCGAAATGCTATTTTGTTGCAACCAAGAAATCACAGTTGATGCCTGCTCAGGTGGCACGTTGCGTTGAGCGTCCTGTGCATTCATCGAAGGTCCTCGAAGGATAAACACATATCATGATTGTATGACTTCCAAATAAATGACGCAAAAATAAGTCAGACTGCATTGGAGGATAACCACTGTAGGGAAATAAAAAGCGGTCAGCTTTTGCTCAAAAGCTGACCGCCTGGTTCACCTAAGTTTGCTTAGAAAGGCGTCACGCGGTGGCAGGCAACCCAGTGACCGGGTGAAACTTCTTCCAGCGTGGGGTCGGGTTCCTGATAGCAAATCCCCGCAATCGACACCGGGCAGCGTGTGTTGAAGTTGCAGCCAATCGGCGGGCGTGCCGGGCTTGGTACGTCACCACCGATGATGATACGCTGGCGCTCGCGCTCCATAAGCGGATCAGGAACAGGTACAGCCGAAAGCAGCGCCTGTGTGTAGGGATGAAGCGGGTTATCGTACACTTCATCCGTTGTGCCTAGCTCAACGATCTTGCCGAGATACATTACTGCCACGCGGTCGCAGATGTGGCGCACCATGCTCAAGTCGTGGGCGATGAACAGATAAGTCAGGTTGAATTCTTCCTGAAGCTCTTCGAGCAGGTTGACCACCTGCGCCTGAATCGACACGTCCAGCGCGGAAATCGGTTCGTCGGCAACGATGAAGCTGGGACGCAGTGCCAGCGCACGCGCGATACCAATACGCTGCCGCTGCCCACCGGAAAATTCGTGCGGGTAACGGTTGACATAGTACGGGTTCAAGCCCACGCGCTCTAGCAGTTGCTCGACGTATTCCTGAAGCTCGGCTTTGTTGTCGATTACCTTGTGGATACGCAGCGGCTCGCTGACGATGTTGCCGACCGACATACGCGGGTTCAGCGACGCAAATGGGTCCTGGAAGATCATCTGCATACGGCGGCGCGCCTTGCGCAGTTCGGCAGGGGGAAGTGTCGTCAGTTCTTGCCCTTCGAACACCACCGAGCCTTCAGTCGGCTTATAAAGTTGCAGTACGGTGCGTCCTGTCGTGCTTTTACCGCAGCCGGATTCACCCACCAACCCAAGCGTTTCACCCTTAAACACGTCAAAGCTGACGTCATCGACCGCCTTGACCGCGCCAACCTGACGCTGGAAGATCAACCCTGCTGTGATCGGGAAATACTTTTTCAGGTTCTTCACCTGCACGAGGACTTCTTTGCCGCCCCCGTAAACCTTCGTTGCGCCAAGCGCGGGTGCAGCAGCACTAGACATGTTGTGCTTCTCCTTGTTGATCAAGCAGCGGTTCGCCAGAGCGGACATCCACCCAGCACGCTTTCAGATGCGCCGGGTTCGACTGCGGTCCCGGAATGAGCGGCGGCATTTCTTCGTCGCACTTGCCCGGAATGCGGTAAGTGCAGCGCGCGAAGAACGGGCAGCCCTTCGGCGGGTTGCGCATGTCTGGCGGCGAGCCTTCAATCTGCGTCAGTTTTTCGCCGCCCTGCCGCATGTCGTGGCGCGGCAGCGACTTGAGTAAGCCCAGCGTATACGGGTGGCGTGTATCCTTGAAGACGTCCACCACCGGACCGCGCTCAACCACCTTACCGCCGTACATAACCTGCACCGTATCGGAAAGACCAGCCACCACGCCGAGGTCGTGGCTAATCCAGATCATCGCCATGCCTAGCTGATCTTTCAGTTTCTTGACCAGCTCGATAATCTGTGCCTGAATCGTCACGTCCAGCGCCGTCGTCGGCTCGTCGGCGATCAGCAGCTTCGGGTTGCACGAAAGCGCCATCGCAATCATCACGCGCTGGCGCATACCACCCGAAAACTGGTGCGGGTACGCCTTCAAACGACGCGCCGCATCGGGAATACCGACCATCGTCAGCAGTTCGGCAGCGCGCTCGTTCGCCTGCTTGTCGTTCATACCCATATGCAGCTTGAGCGCTTCAGTGATCTGCGTGCCAATCGTCAACACAGGGTTGAGCGACGTCATTGGGTCTTGGAAGATCATGGCGATCTCTGCGCCGCGCACCAGCCGCATTTCCTCGTTGGAAATTTTCAGCAGATCGCGCCCCTCAAAAGTGACCACGCCGTTTTCGACTTTACCGGGCGGGCTGGGGATCAAGCGCATGATCGACAGGGCGTGAACGCTCTTGCCACTGCCGCTTTCCCCTACAATGCCGAGCGTTTCCCCTTCGTTCAGCTTATAGGAGACATTATTGACGGCGTAGACCGTCCCTTCCTGCGTATAAAACCTGGTAACCAGGTCTTTGACTTCCATTAGAACGCCCAATGCGTCGTCCTCCTCGTACACTTGCGCCAAGTATAACGGGTACTTTTAAAGATTGTTATGGAGAGTGTCCAAGATTATGCACAAGCTGTCAAACTGTGCAAGATTTTTAAGGAATTTTAAGCCATTACCTTCTAGTGAGGGAATTGCTTACATTCGTTTAATTTTACACAATCACGTTCCCTTCGGTTCGATATTAGTAACAATGGTCTCCTATGCTATTTTGGTGGTTTTTGAGCGTGAAAAAAACAAGAGCCGCATTCGACGGAAAAAAGACACGTTACCGCTAATAAGTCCACGTATCTTAAAAAAACACAACGGCGCTCAGGAAATTCCCTAAGCGCCGTCGCCTTGTATTCAGTTTTCGCTTGGCTTAGCCCACCACTGCGGCGGTCGGCTCAACCATCCCCTTCAGCACACGCTCCATTGCCATCGTATGGCAGCACACCCCTCTGCTGGCAAAGAACGAGCAGTCGCAGTGCCAGGTATCACCTTGATAAGTTGTCTTGTGGGTGCTGTTGTCGCCGTCGAAGGTTACTTCGAATGCCTTGAACAGGA
>CAZBPB010000346.1:0-4550 GCA_964493565.1 uncultured Pleurocapsa sp.
TGCCGAAAGCGGCGAGATCTCGATTAAGTCGCCAATGCCGGGGCTGGTGGTTGCAATTCCGGTCAGCGAAGGTCAGGAAGTGCAGGCCGGGCAGACTATTCTGATCCTTGAAAGCATGAAGATGCAGAATGAACTGAAAGCGCCGCGCGCAGGCACAGTACAGCGCATCAGTGTTAGCGCCAGCCAGACTGTGGAACAGGGCAAACTACTGATTACGATTGTATAAGTCGAAAATCAATACCTCTGAAGGGGTGGTTTGCGAACCATTCCTTCACAACCGCCCTAACTAGCTTTTTCCCCCTTTACCGCCCATGCCCGGGCGACCAGCGCGATATGTCCATCTTCCATGATTGGAAGCTGCGTTAGAAGCTGTGAACGTAAAGCGGTACGCGTATCATCATTTAGCCCCCGCAGGTATTTGGACACTGAGCCTTGTGCCCCAAGAAAGGGCAGCCAGTAATCATCAAAGTCCTTAAATCGGGTTTGAATATCAATGGGTATAACGTCTACCGCTGTGAGGCCTGCCGATTCAAATAAGGATCGCAAGTTGTTTGGTTCGCAAAGCGCGAAGCGTTGGCCTGCATCCATTCCACGCGAAGCGGGATCAATTTTGCTAGCAGCATCCCAGAAATGACGCATCATTTCCATTTGCCCGCCGTAATCCCAAACATACCCGGCGACTATCCCGCCGCTCTTAACCACCTGTGTCATGCCTTTTACAACCTGTGGTGGCTCAGGTAAAAAGTTTAGAACGAGGCCAGCCACAGAAACATCGAACAGCGGCATTTCATAAGCGATATTTGCAGCATCTCCCACCCTGAACTCGACGCGATCATCGTGGCTGCGTCGGCGCGCGAATGCGATATACCCCGGTGATAGATCAACGCCAACGACTCTTGCCGGAGACACTCTTTCCAGGATGATGCTGGAAAGTATGCCGGTGCCAGCGCCTACGTCAAGCCACATTTGCCCGGCGGCAATATCCAGCCAATCAATAAACTGCTGTGCAACTAAACGGCTCCAGCGGCCAATATAGACTTCATAGGCTTTCGCGTCGCTAAACATATCTTCAGTTTTAGGTTTCATATGGCGTCGTTTTCTTCTACTGCCCGGGTTGGTATGAGTTATTGATCATAGCAATTCTAGGGATGTGCTGGCGATTGTTCGAGCAGTGAGGATGATATACTAAACCTGCTTAACCTGGTTTTTCGGATCGCTATTTCTTGAAGCCTTACCTCAAGCCAATCTTCGACACCATCTTCATCCTCGCGCTGGCGGCCTATATCCTCGCTGGCACGACGCTTACGCCGTTTCATGCCGATGAAGCCACGCAAATTTACATGAGCCATGATTACGCTTACCAGTTCCTTCAAGGCGATCTGAATCTGGTCACCTATCACGACCCGCCGATCAGCCAGCAGGAGCAGGATTTGCGGATGCTCAACGGCAGTGTTAACAAATATCTGGTCGGGCTGGCGTGGCATCTGGCTGGTTTTAATGTTGAACAGCTTAATCAGCAGTGGGATTGGGGCGCAGATTACAACTACAACACAACCACCAATCATGCGCCGTCTCAAGAACTGCTGATCGCATCCCGTATTCCCTCGGCGGTGCTGCTGGCAACAGGTGTTCTGTGGATATTCCTGATCGGTATGCAGCTTGGCGGGCGGCCAACAGCCTATCTTGCTGCATTGTTTTATGCGCTGAATCCGCTGCTGCTGGTCAATGGTCGCCGTGCCATTATGGAGGGTAGTTTCATCGCTTTTACCCTGCTTACCGTATTGGCAGCGATCTGGTGGGTGAAGGCATCTCACAATCGTATATGGCTGGCGGCGATACTTTTAGGGGCTGCCGCGGGGTTGGCGCTGGCTAGCAAACATACTGCGCTGTTCGTTATCGTGCCCCTGTTGAGCGCATGTTTCTTATGGGCGCTGGCTGGTGCTGTTTGCATAGAGTCAAGGCAGCAGGGTATTCGCGGGCTGGTGAGCTTGCTGGTGGTTGGCGCAGTGGCAGTCCTTATCTTCTATATATTAAATCCGGTCTGGTGGGGCGATCCGCTGAATCGTGCTGGCGAAGTGCTGGCGCTACGAGAGCGGTTGCTCAGCGAACAGACAGCCGTATTTGGCGGTTACTCCGGTATTGGAGCGTCTATCGCAGGTTTTTTTAGCCATATATTCGTCGGGCTGCCGCAGTATTTTGAGGTCGCAGGTTGGGAAAATTATATTGGCGATCAGATTGCAGCCTATGAAACCTCTTTCTGGAAAGGTATTTCCATCGGTGGAAGCACAATTGGCGGCCTGATTCTGCTGGCACTTACGTTGGCTGGCTTTGTTCGTCTGTTCTTGAAATCGCCCGTTTCAAACGGCGTGCGCGTGCTTGTATTTGTGTGGGGTGCATCGGCTCTGGCATCTACCTTGTTACTCACACCGTTGGATTGGGGGCGCTACTACCTTCCGGCAATTCCGGTTGTCGGGGTTTTATCCGCTTATGGTTTGGCAGGGCTAGCAGAAATGTTGATTGGGAAGCTGCGTGGACGTTCTGGCTGAGCTTGGCAAAATTGCCAGCGTATTTGGCGTGGCCTTCTTCTCGTTATGGGGCGCGGTGCCGGTAGGGCTGGCATTAGGGCTTAGCCCGGTAGTGATCGCCGCGACCTGTACATTAAGCTATGGCGTTGGCGCATGGTTGGTACTGTTTTTAGGTGAACCTTTCCGGCGCTGGTTGTATAAGCGCATCGGTCACAAACTGCCAACCGACCCGAACAGCCGTACACGCCGGATTCTCGATAAGTATGGCGCGCCGGGGCTGGGCGGCATTGCGCCGGTTACGCTTGGCTCACAACTTGGGGCGCTGGTGGGCTTGATGGTGAATATGCCACGCGGCAGGCTTTTTACCGCGGTCTGGTCTGGTCAATATTGTTTACGCTGGCGTTTGTGCTAGGCATTGCCGGGGTGCAGGCGGTGATTCAGTAAATTGAATCGTTCCTATATTTCTCGCATAAATTTTGTTTTATGTATATATTTTTCATAGCGTATCGTAGATTCACAGGGGGCTGCACATGACAACAATTCAAAATCGTGTAAGCAAAACAATTCTGCCTATGCTGCTCATCAGTTTCATGCTGGCGCTGCCATTAGTAGCGTTTGCGCAAGATGATGCTGGGGGCGTGTTCGGCGCGCTATTCGCCAGCGCGACTTCGCTAATTTGCTGTTTAGCGTGGTTTATCATCAATATTGCGATCCTGATCTGGGTGTATCAGGATGCGAATAAGCGCGGCGCAAATGGCGTTCTGTGGGCAATTATAGTGTTCATCGCTGGATTGCTCGGGCTGCTGCTGTACTTTGCGGTTGGGCGCAATCAACGAGCGGTATAATCAATCTATCTGCATAAACTTCCCTCTCCTCATGCCATCCCATGGAATGTATGAGGAGAGGGAAATCAGCAGTCCGCGCAACACTGCCTCTAAGCTCTTTTCCAAAGACCGGTATACAACGAGACGCCAAATAGAATAAAAGATAAGAATGTCCAGATGAAGAACACAAGCACGGCTAGCATCAGCATGGATGCATAATTGTTGATACTGGTCGTGGTGGTGGTAATGACGTTGTTCACCTGCGAGGTAATGCCACTAATATTGTCAGAGATGTTATTGATAAAAGAAAGATCAATTAGCGTTGGCAGAGTTACATTGATGGACTTTGGAATACAGGCTGTGCCCCCAACGCTGCACGCAAGATTGAGTGAATTTACCACATCAATGAGTGTATAAACCGTATTTCGAAGGAAATTTAATACCGCCTGCAACGCATTTCTGGTTGCATTCACCGCATCTGCCAGCGGCGCAAAATTGTTGCCCAGATTGCGCGCTTCGGTTTCAAGTGCCGATACGGCATTTGAAATCGCTATGTTTGCCGCCTCGAATATAGGCGACACATCACTGCGAATTTGAAGAAACGTTTGAATAACGAGAATGATGGCCACAACCGGCATCAGAAAATAAGCCAGCAAAAACAGGCGTATACCGAGACGAAACATGCGTATCTGCCTTTCACTTACCGGACGGTTGCTACACATAAGAAGCAGGCCATGAATCTGGGCTTGGCCAGGCTTGCTTAGATGGTGTAGTTAATCCTTAATCACGGCATCGCCGGGTAAAAAGCAGTTTGTAGGTATACTGAAATATAACAGTTGCACATCACATGGCGATTTGCAACCGGCACGAGTTTAACTTGAGTTTGGAATAAGGAATCTGCGCGAAGTACGCCGTCTACAATCCCTTATTCGTTTTTACCTGTTTACGTGGAAGGAAATGGATAAGGGGCAACAGCTCTGCTTAACCCTCGCTCATGTAAGCTCAGCTACAGCACTGCCACCGCCGCGCCTAATTTCCCCATCACTGGTTTGGAATTAAATTTCTTCCACATTGCACCGATATCACCGCGCAGGCTTTCATGTTCTAGCGCAAGGCTTTCAAGATAGGGCTGGATGCCTTCTCCCGATCCCGCTGGAAGTTCAGGTAACAGGGCGTTGATAGCGTCGGTAGCAGTTACAAT
>CAZBPB010000347.1:0-3470 GCA_964493565.1 uncultured Pleurocapsa sp.
CAATTCCAGCATCTGGCAAAACTGTAAGCCAGCAAACAGGCTGAAAATCAATAAGATCGCCGCTCCCAAATCAACCAGCGGTTGAAAGATCAGGGTGATCAATCCCCCCGTGCCAGCGAGCAAGACAGGTATCATGCTATCGGCAATTGCAATCAAGAGCAGATTAGGTGGAAAAAACTGCCGTGTAAATGATTGCCCGATATCCTGTTCGAAATAGGTGTTTAATTCGGATGGTCGCCAAAAAATGAGGATGATCAGCATCAAAATCCAGGTTTGGAGATGCTGTATACCACTGACTCGAATGATCAGCATCACTGTTCCGGTCAGCGCAAGGCCGCGCAAAAATGGGCGCAGCAAAGAACCCGGCGCAAAACGGAATAAAGATAACAGAGCGCGGCTGAGTACGGCAGAGTAACCAACTGCCTGTGTAGACATTGCCAGCCGCAGTCGCTTCTTTCGCAATAGCTGCGATTGACGCTCCAAACTGCGCAGGACATCTGCGCCATACATTCTCCCAAAAATGCCGAGCTTCTGAATACGGGCATACGTCCAACTGCCTGCAACCACAACCGCCATATTCACGCGGCTGCCAGCAGCTACCAGCAGGTATAAAGCGAAGATGGGGAGCAGTGTTAGCATTACAAAGACCGGCAGCGCTGCATCCGCGCCAACTGCGGTAAGCCAGAGATACGCGGGAAAGAACATGATCTCAGGGAGAAACACCG
The DNA here is from genome assembly GCA_964493565.1 of uncultured Pleurocapsa sp. Lineage (GTDB taxonomy): Bacteria > Chloroflexota > Anaerolineae > Aggregatilineales > Phototrophicaceae > Flexifilum. Next base: position 726 of record CAZBPB010000347.1, read on the forward strand.
CCAGCGCAATAATCACAGGCACAATCAACCACATCAACCAGCGGCGGGCGAGCGACAATTTCACGGTGGCTGCTATCCACACAACCGCTGCCGTAAAGAGGAATATAAGCCAACCTAGCACCATGCCTTGCAACCCGGCAAAGCCTGCGCGCTGCGGGGCAAGCGGCCACGTGAGCAGCATGGCTACCCAGCAGCCGACAACACCGACGATCAGGAGTGGCAAGAGCGATGAACGGACAAAATGAATAGCGATGATGGCGCTGCGATTGACAGGTGAAGCCGCAACATAGGCAATATCCCCGCTGCCAAGTTTCAATGGTGAATTACGCAGCATCATGATCAGATAAAAAAGTTGAGCGGTGAAAATGAGGGGCGGGACAACTGTTTGCAGTTCGAGCGCATCGGCGTTGGAGAACAGGCTGCTGATTTGATAGAACTGATCTACTGCAAATACCCACATCATCCCCAGCCAAACCAGCCAGAAGATGGCGATATAAAACTGGTAAATCGGGTTTGATCCACGTTCAAAGCCGATTAGCGTGAATCCGTAAGCGGCATTTGATTTGAAACGCTTCCACTGCAACCACGAAAGCGTGGCAAAATCACTCATCATCAAGAACGCCCGCGAGAGTGCTCACCTGCGCGCCATCCAGCACACTGGCATGCTGCTCACGAAGTACAACAAATATGTCAGGGTGTCCGGCATCAGAAAGAACGTGGCTGCTAAAGAGTACGGTCTTGCCATCGGCGCAATAATCGCGAAGCATGTGCCACAAGTGGCGGCTGATCAGGCTATCGAGCGGCCCGAACGGCTCATCCAGCAAGAGCAGCGGCGGTGCGACTACAAATGCCATACACAACGCCAGTTTGTAACGCATGCCTCTGGAAAATGTGAACGGAAAAGCAAGGCGGGACTCATACAATTGGAATTGTTTAAGCAGTTCGCGGCTGCGCTCCTGCCAGTTCTCAATCCGGTAAAGCTGGGATACCAGTTGCAGATGATCCCACGCTGTAAGTTCATCATAAAAATCCGGCGTATCAGGCACAAAGATCACCTGCTCACGATACTGTTTTTCACCCCGAAAAGGCGATTTTCCGTTCACCTCAATAGTGCCTCTGGTTGGAACCATCCAGCCAGCTAAACAGCGCAGCAAGGTTGATTTTCCAGAGCCGTTGCGCCCGACCAGAGCAGCTAACGAAGCTTCGGGAATTTGAAACGAAACATTTTCCAGCACAGGGTTTGCCCCGTACTGATAGCCGAGATCATTCACGGTAAGCATGGTTTTCTTTCACGCGTAAGTACAAGCGCAAAGCCGATTGATGCCGTTCTTAATCTGCTTGCGCAAGTTCGAGTTCAAATGCAGCCGGCTGAACAGTCTCTGTATTCAATGCTGATACAACCAGCACAAGCGTCTCATTCGGGCCAAGCGCCGCCCGGAAACTGCTCGTTACAGCGTCGCCCAGTAAAACCCGTTCAACACGAGGCGGATGATCGTTCTGATCGCCTGTGTGCACAACGGTCAGCAGCCATTCAGCAGGCACTCGCTCAGAGGCAGATGACCAGCCATTGAGCATCCACTCTTCGGGAGACGTGCCATCATCCTGCCAGCCAACCGCTTCAATTGCCAGATTATCCACCGCGTAGGTCATACGTTCGAATGCGGGCAAAGTGATCATCTCGAAGCGCAGCAAAATATCCTGCCCGGCATACGGTGTTAGGTCAACAACTTGCGGCAGCCATTCGCTTTCAGGCATCACGCGGCGGGTAGGATGCGCGCCAAGAGCAACGGGAATTGCAAGGCTGCGGCTGCCACGCTGAACGTTAAACACGACGATATGCCCCGGGGCATACCCGGACAACACATCTAGAATATCAGGGGCTGTTTGCCACAAGTCGCCATTTACGCCGACCAGAACATCACCAATCTGAATGCCCGCCGCTTGCGCAGGACCGCCGGGAGCAAGGTCGCCAATGGTTACGCCATCCGAACCAAGAACAATGCCAATGATGGGAAACGGGCGTGGGCCTTCAGGGTTACTAATGCCGGTAAAACCCGGGCCATAGGCAGCTCCATGCGGATTGAAATGTGCCGATTCTTGTACCGGCAGCGCTTCCCACGTTTCGCCATTGTCAGTGGAAACCGATACGTAGCCATAATTCCAGCCTGCAGAAAGATCATAAAGCACATCGAATGTCAGTACAGCAGAATTGACATTGGACAGGTCAATACTACGGGTCATTGAAGAATCGGCATTGGGAAGTTGTTCCGCCAGATAAAAGCCGTTGTCCTCATCATCACGGGTCACTGGCAGCCGGCTGATAGTCTCGGCGCCCGTAAATTGCAAGTCTATCGTCTGCGCCTCAGGCGCTGTATAAAAGAAATATTCAACACCGTATGGGGCTACTGTGGTCTTGATCGACTCGTCCAGCCCAATTTCTATCGCGGCAGCAATTTCACCCTGATCCAATGCCGCGTTCGTGTAAGCAAAGCGACCATCACCAAATAACGAATTGACGATATTGGCAGCGGTAAAATCTGCAAATACTTCATTGGCGGTAGGCGGTGAACCGGTCACGGGGTCAAGCATACCCGTTGCAGCGATGGCGCTGTTGAGCGCCATGCCCTTCGTGTAGCCGCCGGGGCTCACTTTGTCGTGATACGCGCTCGACGGCATGATGCCGGGCACCTCGGCGACGCCCTTGATGCCCGTGGGGCGGCCCAGGCCCATCTCCTTGCCCACCTC
>CAZBPB010000347.1:3480-4534 GCA_964493565.1 uncultured Pleurocapsa sp.
GCCAATGTCCCTTCACCTGCATGTTCGAACAGTCCGGTTACCACAGTTTCACCAAAGCGTTGACGTAGATAGCTGAGAAAAAGCTGTTGACCGCCGGTGATCTGCGAGCCGTTTGTAAACGTGGGTACGTGTGTAATGGAGGTTGATGGTGTATTTAGATAACTATCCACCTGTGATGGTGAAACCCCACTCCCACTCAACCGTTGGCGTATATCGGTGATCAGCATGTTCTGAAGCCATGGGGACTGCTCAGGAATATTGTGCTCCAGAAGGATTTGCACAAACGTCGTGGCGATGCCGCTTAGGTAGATGGAGTCATCAAATGCTGCCTGCGGATACGGGGCGGTATTCACGTAAATGACCTCACGGGCATTACCGAACCCGCCGGGAACAAACGCTCATCCGCAAGATCACGCGAGTACAGCACATGGATGAACCCGTCGCCATCCACGTCGGGTACAGGCATCAAATCTGAGGGGTCAATTGCTGTAGAGCCGCCGGGAAGTTGAAATACGCCGCTGTAGTTTGCCCGCAAAGCGAGCTGCGCGAAGATTGCCGCTAAAGCGCGGGCTGCAGATTGCGTTTCAAACTCGTCGTAATCCACACCTTCTTCTACCCACAGCAGCACGCCGGGCATTTCTGGCGAGACCCGTGACCCGGATGCCAGCACCGCGTTTACCTGCCGGGGAAGCGCATCGCCATGTTTGGCAGCCCAGAACTGGCTGGTAGTCACGCCAGGTTCATAAGGCTCCGGCAGCGTAATTACAGGCTCAATGCCGGTGATATTCAGATATCGCGCAGCCAATGCAGCCGGATCACGCTGAGGGGAGTCCTGAGCTGTAGCAACAACCGGAATGGATAACAATGAAAAGAAGATAAATAACAGTCGTAATTTCATAAAGCAGTCAGGTTGCAAAGGTTGATATGGCGTTAGCGTACCACAGCCAGCACGTTAAAGGTAATTGGAAGAAAATGAGGATATACTAGGCTAGATAAATACCTGCAACAGCCTACGCCTACGACAAAGGCAACAAATCTGCATGGATGTTGGAGT
>CAZBPB010000348.1:0-4508 GCA_964493565.1 uncultured Pleurocapsa sp.
TTATAGCTTCGGTATACGCGCCCGTAGCTATTCACCATCACTTCCCGCAAGAACTGACCCGCGCGCAGCGCGCCATCACGGTAATCCTGTCGCTCTAGAACCCGCGCTGCTTCGGCAAGGCTTGCCAGCATCAGCCCGTTCCATGAAGACAGAATCTTATCGTCCAGCCCCGGATGTACCCGCTGTGTCCGCGCCGCGAACAAAATGTCGCTGATTGTTTCCAGTTTCTCCCGCAGTTGATCAACGCTGATGCCAAGCCGCGCGGCAGTGACTAGCTCATCGTTCGGGCGATATAGAATATTGTGCCCTTCAAAATTTCCGCGCGCGCTCACGCCCCACGTTTCAATCGCGATCTGTCCGTTTTCTTCGCCCAGCAGCGCGATCAGTTCTTCCTTTGACCACACGAAGAATTTGCCTTCTTCGCCTTCGCTGTCGGCATCAGTGGCGCTGTAGAACCCGCCTTCAGGCGCAGTCATTTCACGCAGAATGTAATCGTAAATTTCCTCGGCAACTGTCTTGAAAAACGGATCGCCTGTCACCTGCCATGCATGTAAATACACGCGGCTTAACTGTGCGTTGTCGTACAGCATTTTTTCAAAATGCGGTACCAGCCAGATCGCATCCACGCTGTAGCGATGAAAGCCGCCGCCCAACTGGTCATATATCCCCCCCATCGCCATCTTCTTCAGCGTTAGGGTAGTCATTTCCAGCGCGGTTTCGTCGCCTGTGCGGTCATGGTAACGCAGCAAATATTCCAGATTCATCGCCTGTGGGAACTTTGGCGCGCCGCCAAACCCGCCGTATGTGCTGTCAAATTCACGTTCAAACGGCTTCAACCTGCTTCCCTGCCCGATACCCAGTGATGATCGGTTTAGCCCTTGCGTAAGCTGTCCGGCAATTTCTTCCACTTCATCGCGGCGATTCTGGTAGGCATCGTATACCCCCTCCAACACTTGCTTGAAGGAGGGCATGCCGTAGCGCGCTTCTTTCGGGAAGTACGTCCCCGCGTAAAACGGTCGTCCATCTGGCAGCAGAAAAACCGTCATCGGCCAGCCGCCGCGCCCGTTGGAAAGCGCCTGTACCGCCTGCATATAGATATCATCAATATCTGGACGTTCTTCGCGATCCACCTTGATACTAACGTACAGTTTGTTCATCAGCGCGGCGGTGGCTTCGTCCTCAAAACTTTCATGTGCCATCACGTGGCACCAGTGGCAGGCGCTGTAGCCAACGCTGAGCAGGATCGGCTTACTGTCTTCCTTCGCGCGGTTCAGGGCTTCATCGCCCCACCCATACCAGTCCACCGGATTTTCGGCATGTTGGCGCAGGTAAGGGCTGGTTTCATTTGCCAGACGATTCATTGAAACTCTCAAACTTTGCCATCAAAAGTATTTCACTATAGAGGGTGTCACATTGGCACATCTTCCGCAATGTAGCATGGTTAAAACTAAAGTTCCGCACTTGGTACGTTTCCGCCTACGCGCTATGATTGAGGGTAATTTTGATTGTGAAGTCGTGTGTTCAGGAAATGATTTTATGTATACCATCGGTGTAGATTTTGGCACGCTCTCAGGGCGTGCCGTGCTAGTAGATGCCAGCAGTGGAAGCGAAATTGCCGCCAGCGTTTTTGATTACCCTCATGGCGTGATTGACGAAAAGCTGCCTGCCAGCGGCGCAGCCTTGCCGCCGGAATGGGCGCTGCAAGACGCGCAGGACTATCTCGACGTATTTTTCAACACTATTCCCGCCGTCATCAAACAAAGTGGCGTGAACTCCGATCAAATAGTCGGCATCGGCGTTGATTTTACGGCGAGTTCGCCCATGCCCGTCAAACGCGATGGCACGCCGCTGTCCTTTTTGCCGGAACTCAAGTCCAATCCCCACGCTTACGTCAAACTGTGGAAGCATCACGCCAGCCAGCCGCAGGCCGATAAGATCAACGCCGTTGCCCGTGAGCGTGGTGAATGGTGGCTTAAGCGTTACGGTGGCAAGTATTCATCGGAATGGTTCTTCAGCAAACTCCTGCAAGTCCTGGAAGAAGCGCCTGAAGTTTATGACGCAATTGATGTCTATATCGAAGCCGCTGACTGGGTGATCTGGCAGTTGACCGGCGAAATGACCCGCAACGCCTGTACCGCTGGCTACAAAATGCTGGTGCAGGATGGCAGCTATCCTTCGCCTGAATACTTTGGCGCGCTCGATCCCCGTTTCAAGAATGTGATCGCCGAAAAAGTATCCGGCGATTTCGCCCCGTTAGGCGGCAAAGCGGGCGGCTTGACCCCTGAAATGGCTGCCAGACTCGGCCTGAAACCTGGCACTGCCGTCGCTGTCGCCAACGTTGATGCCCACGTAACCGCGCCCGCTGTCAAAGCCACTGCCCCCGGCGTCATGGTCATGATCATGGGTACTTCCACCTGTCACATCATGTCCGCCACTGACTTACAGGACGTGGATGGCATGTGCGGCGTCGTTGACGGCGGCATTGTGGATGGCCTATACGGTTATGAAGCCGGTCAATCTGGCGTTGGCGATATCTTCGCCTGGTTTGTGGAGAACGCCGTCCCGCAGGACTATTACGATGCCGCCAGAGCCGCAGGCCTGAACATCCACGCCTATCTAGAGCAGGAAGCCGCCAAACAGCGCGTCGGTGAACATGGCCTGCTGGCGCTCGATTGGTGGAATGGTAATCGCTCCACATTGGTAGATACCGAACTCAGCGGTTTGCTCATCGGCGCAACCTTAGCCACCCGCGCCCCGGATATTTATCGCGCCCTGATCGAATCCACCGCCTTTGGTACCCGCGAGATCATCGAAGCCTTTGAAGCGCGTGGCGTGCATGTGGAAACGCTGGTTGCCGCAGGCGGCCTGCCCGAAAAGAACGCCCTCCTGCGCCAGATTTATGCCGATGTCACCGGACGCGATCTCAAACTGGGTGGTTCCGGACAAGCGCCCGCCCTCGGCTCCGCCATCCACGCCGCCGTTGCCGCCGGACTGTACCCGAACGTTGCCGCCGCCGCCGAAAAAATGGGCAAGTTGAAGCCGGAAACCGTCTCTCCCATTCCCGGAAATCAGAAGGTGTACGACGCGCTCTACGCCGAGTACAAGACGCTCTATAACTATTTCGGACGTGGCTCCAACGATGTCATGAAGCGGCTCAAGAAAATCCGTAACGCCGCGCTCGAAAGCTAATCGAAGCACATCAGGGGCAGAGGTGAGGGCTTTAAAATGCTGCTTCCCGAACTACGCCGCGTCGTCTGCGATTTACACGCCGAACTGCCGAAAAATAACCTTGTCGCCTGGACCAGTGGCAACATCAGCGCCCGTGATCCTGAAACCGGCCTCGTGGTCATCAAGCCCAGTGGTATCAAATTTGTCGATCTCACGCCGGGAAATATGGTCGTCGTTTCAGTCGAAGGCGAAATCGTAGAGGCAACGCACAAAGCGTCATCAGACACCGCCTCGCACTGTTACATCTATCGCCACATGCCGCACGTCAACGGCGTGGTGCACACCCACTCGCGCTATGCTACTGCCTTCGCCGTCTTAGGCCGTGAAATTCCTTGCGTCACCACCGCGATGGCAGATGAATTTGGCGGCCCGATTCCCTGTGGCGGTTTTCAGTTGGTCGGCGGCGAAGACATTGGTCAGGAAGTGGTCAAAACCCTGCGCGACGTGCAAAGCCCGTCCTGTATCCTGCAAAATCACGGTGTGTTCGCCACCGGCAAAACCGCCGAAGCTGCCGTCAAAGCCGCCATCATGACCGAAGACAACGCCGCCATCGTCTGGACAGCCCTGCAAATGGGCACCCCCATCCCGATTGCCGACTCCGACATCGCCAAACTCTACCGTCGCTATCAGAATGTCTACGGGCAGTAATCTCACAAAAGCGATCCCACTGAATCACCACATCTGATTTGAAACGCATCACTTGTGATATGCTGGATGTATATTGGCGAATTTGCCAGTAGAGAGAAGGCCGCAATATGAGTGACATAACTGTACTTGCAATCAACTTGATCGTTTCCGATCCTAAAATACGCGGTGGTCGCCCGATCATCGCCGGGACCGGTCTGCGAGTGCAGGATATTGTCGCGGGTTACATCTATAAAGGCTACTCGGTGGATGATTTGGTAATGCACTATCCACAGATCAACCACGCGCAGATCCACGCCGCGCTTGCCTACTACTACGCTCATCAGGATGAAATCAACGCGCAGGTTGCAGCAGACGAGGGATTTGCGCAGCAGGCAAAGGAACAAGGGCTTGGACAGCGCCATTCGCCTGTACTTTGATGAAAATGTCGAAATCGAAGTTGCCGAACAGATGAAACGGCGTGGCATTGATGTTGTTACAGTCCGCGATTTGAACCTTTTGGGCGACACTGACATCAACCACTTGCAACGCGCTTCCGAAATGGGGCGCGTATTATGTACCTACGACACGGATTTCCTCAGAATTGTGGCGACAGGCGTTGAACACACAGGTATCATTTTCGGCTTTCATGACCA
>CAZBPB010000349.1:0-4501 GCA_964493565.1 uncultured Pleurocapsa sp.
AAGCGCATCTTCGGGGCGAATAGTGCCATCCGTCCAGATTTCGATGATCAGCTTATCATAATTGGTACGCTGGCCTACACGGGCACGCTCAACGTCGAAATTGACACGGCGGATCGGGCTGAAGATGGCATCAACGGGCAGTTCGCCAATGGGCAAACGGCCGCGCTCATCTGCCGGGCTATAGCCGCGACCAGCCTGAACCTCAAATTCCATTTCAATGTATGCATCCGGTGAATCGGCAGTGAACAGATAGAGATCGGTATTGATGATCTCAACTTCCGGCGGGCAAATGATGTCCGCCGCAGTCACAGTCCCCTCACCACGATGATCAAGGCGCAGACGCGCCTGTTCAACATCATAGACTCGCAGGCGAAGCTGCTTGACCTGCAAAATAAGCTGGGTCATGTCTTCGCGCACATTGGGAATGGCGCTAAATTCGTGATGCACGTCAGAGACGCGCATACTCGTCACGGCAGCGCCAGACAATGACGAGAGCAGCACACGACGAAGCGCCGTACCCAGCGTAAGGCCGTAGCCGCTTTCCAGCGGGCTGATGACAAAACGACCGTAATTACGAGTGGTAGCGTCGCTTTCAACTTTGTGCGGCAGCACCATATTATTCATTGACAATCCGCGCCTCCAGTTCCGTCAATCGGATCAAAACTAACGTCCGAAAATTGCTCATCAATTAGACGCGGCGTTTCTTCGGCGGACGCACACCATTGTGCGGAATCGGCGTCACATCAGTGATGGAACGCACTTTCAGACCGCTGGCCTGAATGGCACGAATGGCAGCTTCACGACCGGGACCCGGCCCCTTCACAAAAACATCCACTTCCTGCATCCCGTGCTGCTGCGCGGTTTCAGAAGCGGCCTGTGCGGCGACACGCGCTGCATAAGGCGTGCTTTTACGGCTGCCCTTGAAGCCACTGGTGCCTGCGCTAGCCCACGAAACGGCATTGCCGGACTGATCCGTCAGGGAAACGATGGTGTTATTGAAGGTAGCGAAAATGTGCGCCTGCCCATAAGGGATATTCTTGGTAACTTTACGGGTGGTTGCACGGCGCGTGCTACCGCCCTTTTTTGCCGGTGTACGTGGCATTTCTCGGTTGTCCTCTCTAACTTCCTTGCGGTAACAAGCGCCCAAACTCAAATAAACTGAGAGAGGGCGCCTTCGTTTCCGACAATGAGATGATCAAGGCGACGGTGCCGGGAGGCATTCGCCAGCCATCAAAACAGCGCGATACGAAACTAATTATTTCTTCGTTGCGCCACGACGACGACCACGCCCTGGAACCGTCTTTTTCGGCCCCTTGCGGGTGCGGGCGTTGGTACGGGTACGCTGACCACGCACCGGCAGATTACGCCGGTGACGCAGACCGCGATACGCGCCAATTTCCGACAAACGCTTGATATTGAGCTGCACTTCACGGCGCAGATCACCTTCGAGCGTATACGGGTTTAGCGCATCGCGCAAAGACTGAAGCTCGGCTTCGGTCAGGTCTTTGACGCGCGTATCCGGGTTTACGCCCGTTTGAGCCAGCAAAGTGCGGCTCGTTGGACGACCAACACCGTAAATGTACGTCAGCGCAACTTCAATTCGTTTGTCACGGGGCAGGTCTACCCCTTCAATACGTGCCATTGGTTCTTCTCTCCGCCCGACCTTAACCCTGACGCTGCTTGTGCTTGGGGTTATCGCAGATCACCATGACGTTACCATGGCGCTTGATCACGCGGCACTTCGGGCAGCGCCGCTTGACAGATGCTCTCACGCGCATAACCAGTTCCTACTTACTTCGATTTCAAAATAACAGACGGAGCATTATAAAGGTCAAACGTTTCCCCGTCTACGGTGAGTTTCGATAATCGCTGCTGACAGCGACTTAACGACACATTACGGCAGCGTTAGGATGATCGGCTCGCCTTCGGTGATGGCGATGGTATGTTCAAAGTGCGCGCAGAGTGAGCGATCTTTGGTGGCGACAGTCCAGTGATCATCCAGTTCAATTAAATCCGGGCGACCCGCGATCACCATCGGTTCGATGGCGTAGGTCATTCCGGCGACAAGCGGATAGCTTTTCCAGGCGCGCTGCAATTTACCACGCGGCCACCAGTTGGGAACCTGCGGCTCTTCGTGCATATCACGGCCTACACCGTGCCCGGTGTATTCGCGGGCGACACTGTAGCCCTGCCTCGTAACGAAGGATTGAATAGCAATAGCGACATCGGCAGTTTCGTTGCCCACAACTGATGCCTTAATCCCCACATAAAGGGATTGTTCGGTCACGTCTAGCAAACGCTGCACAGCGGGCTTGATCTCGCCCACCCCCATCGAAAAAGCTGCGTCACCGACAAAGCCTTGATAGGTGCATCCAACATCAAGGCTGATAATGTCGCCTTCTTTTAAGATACGGTTGGGGCCGGGGATACCGTGTACTAATTCGCTGTTGATGGATGCATTGATGGTAGCGGGATAATCCGGCGAATCAAGTTTGGGATAGCCTTTGAAAGTAGGAGTCGCGCCGTGGTCACGCAGAACTGATTCGGCAATTTCATCCAGCCGGGCCGTCGAAACGCCGGGTTTCACCACTTCACGCATAGCTTGATGTGCTTTAGCGACAATTCGCCCTGCTTCACGCATGATGGCGATCTCATCGGCGGTTTTGAGGATTGGCGCTTCACGGGTGCGCGATACTGGATTCGACATGGGACTGATCCCCTTAATGACTTGCGAAGATCTTCGACTTTAGGAGTCGAGAATCTGCTCAATTTCGCGGCTGACCGATGCGATTGGCTGCAAAGCATCAATCACTTTGAGCAGCCCCTCACGCTCATAATACTCAATAAGCGGTTCGGTTTCGGCAACATAAGTATCTATACGTTTGATAATAGCATGGGCGTGGGCGTCATCGGGACGGCGAATCAGTTCTTCACCGGTTGCTGTTAGCTCTGCTTTAAGGCGCGGGGGATAGTTCCCCTCAGCATGTGGCTCAAAGACAAACTCAACGCCTTCATTATTAGAATAAAGATTATAGGTCTTGCCGTCTTTTGCCGTCACCCGTCCGAATGCGCGTTTGAAGGCAGTGTAAAGATCAAGTTTAAGAAGAATTACGGCTTTCAAGCCAGCGCCATGTTCGCTCAGGTAATTATCCAGCCATTCAGCCTGCGCGGGCGTGCGGGGGAAGCCATCAAAAATGACCCCGTTTTGCGCGTCCGCGAGCGCCAGACGTTCACGAACCACTTCGCAGGTGGTGGCATCATCAATCAGCTTACCCTCAGCCATTAACTGCTGAATTTTGCGCGCAAATTCATCCTGACGGGTTTTCATGGCACGGAAGAGATCGCCAGTGGAAAGCTGCGGAATGCCGTATTTGGCGGTGATAAACCGCGCCTGTTCGCCCTTGCCTGCCCCCTGAACACCCATCAAAAGAACAAACAAACTCATCATGCTCTCCGTAAGTAAACTTGGATTGATCTTTAAGAATGACAAGGGCGCAGCATGCTGCGCCCTAAAACTGATGCAATAGATACCGCCCTCAACCCGCTAGCGGATAAAGCGGTCGTAATTACGCATAACCAACTGTGCTTCAAGCTGGCGCATGGTATCAATGACCACACCGACAACGATAATCAGCGCCGAACCACCCAGCACGAGCGCCGGGTTATTGGTACCGGTGATCACCTCGTTGGGGAATAACAGGCGGTTGATAAATTCGATAACGCCGGGGAAGACGGCAATTATGCCGAGGAAGACCGCGCCGATCAGCGTGATACGTCGCGTTACTTTCAGGATGTATTCCTGCGTCTTCTTACCGGGACGGATACCGGGAATGAACCCGCCATTGCGCTGCAAGTTTTCAGCCAGATTTTGATTACTGACCAGAATATCCGAGTAAATGAAGGTAAACCCGAATACCAGCGCAAAAAGCGTTCCCCAGTAGATGAATCCGGACTGAGAGCCAAACGTTGCGTTGATGGTATCTTTCAACCCGCCGTCAGGGAACAGGCTGACGATTAACGCCGGGAAGGTGATGATACTCTGCGCAAAAATGAGAGGAATCATGCCTACCGGATTGACTTTCAGCGGGATGTGCGTACTTGCACCTCCGTACTGTTTTCGCCCCCTGACCCGTTTACCATATTGGACGGGTATTCGCCTGACGCCCTCCTGAATGATCACAATGACCACTATGCCGATCAACGTGATCAGAATGAACTGGATCAAGTTGAAAGCAGGCTGCGTAGAGCTGCCCATCATCTGAGCGAGACTTTGCGGCGCACGCGCCACAATGCCGGCGAAGATAATGATGGAGACACCGTTACCGATGCCCTGTTCGGTGATTAGATTACCCAACCACACAGCAAACATCGTGCCTGCGGTCATGGTTGCGATAACCGTGATGGTCAGCAGCAAATCCGTTCCGAAGCCGGGGATGATGGGACGACCACCGAGGGAGTTAAAGATTTGAATCTGACTGACGGACTGGATAATCGCCATGGG
>CAZBPB010000350.1:0-2030 GCA_964493565.1 uncultured Pleurocapsa sp.
TATCTGCTTCCATTTCATAGGGATCGTTGGCCGCGCCAACTGTCATTTTGGTTTGAATGCCAGCATTGTTGATCAGCCGCTGCACGGCCTGATTGCCGATGACGCGCTGAAGATCAACCACGCTAGAGGTATCGAGGTGCGCGGCGGGATTATGCGTATGCGATTCCGGCGTTCTAGTATGTTTTTCAGCCGGATGTGAGTCCCGATGGTGATAACCCGTCATGATTTTGCCTCTCTACAACTTTATCTGACATTATAGCATTATTTTTATTTTGCTACTTACGATAGTTCCAGCGAAAATGATGCAAATGCTGGCTTGTTTTTGGTGATTAAGGTTTCCAGTAGTTCACGCGTAAGCTGTACACTGCCTTCGCTAAGCGGAAGTTTTACGGTGAAATGCGCGGCATCTTCAATGATTTCTGGACGCACACCGCAATAAAGTTCCAACAATCGCTCCAGACCTGCGCGCGTTCCCCTGCGCGCTGCCAGCCAACCAGCCTGACTGAGTATAGCTCGCTGACGTTCGGCGGGGAGTTCTGGCGCGATATAAATATCGAACCAACCTGCGATCCAACGTACCCACTCAAGCGGCGCAATTTCCGGTGAGAAATAAAGCTCAAGATTGTCAATAATCCAGATATCAGGACTCATCATTGCTTCGAAGATCAGCAAGAAGCGGCCTGTAAAATCGTCATCGAGATAAATTGAGGGCAGGTATTTCAGCCAACTGCTGGCATCTTTAGGTAGTCCAACTGGATAAACAGTACCGTTCAGCGCAGGCAGGGGAGGTAAAGGCTCTCGTGGCGAAAGGCTGGCGCCATCCCCCCCAATATGTGGCACGCGATCAAACGGGTCATCAGACTTTGGTTTTGCGCCACCCGCGTCTTCTTTTGGCTTTTCAGGGCGTATCGCCGGGATGAACTGCGAAGACTCTTCTACCTGCTTCGGTTGTTCATTTTCTTTTCTGGTTGAGGCTGCAGGTTTTCCAGTGGCATCTGGCTCAATTGGCGTGAACAGGAAAGACTTTTCAGCGCCATCCGCTGCTTCATCCTGCTTCTCGTCATCATCTTTCCCGTCTTTGCCGCTTTTGGCTCGACTTCTGGTTGAGCGTGCTGGCTGATCTGGTTCTGGTTCAGGGGCCGCTTCCTGCCCCGGTGCAGCATCAGCATGTTCAAGGCTGGACTCTACGGGTCGTTCGGCTTCAGGTGTTGGAGGCTGTGTCAAGATTGCCGCATCATCAACCGGTGGCGCCGCTTCAACGATCACTTCCGGCTCAGGAACTGGAGGCGGTTCTGGTTGAGGAACGTACTGTTCAGCGGGAGCTGGAGGCGGTTCTGGTTCTGGCGGTGTTGGCACAGGCAAATCAGCAACGGTTTGCTGCTGTGCCTTTTTCTTTTTGGGAACGTTGATGCTTTCCAGCGTGATGACAAACGGGCCAACGCGGATTGATTCACCGGGCTGAAGCACTTGCGGCGCGTCGGCGCGAATACGCGCATCGTTATACCAGACACCGTTGCTGCTGTTCAGGTCACGGATGGCAATTTGACCATTATCCCATTCAAAGCGCATGTGGTGACGGCTGATTTCGGTGCTAGGCAGCACAATATCGTTGTCGCCAGAACGGCCTGCACGCGCCCCGGCCTGACCGACAGTAAACTCGTCGCGGTCAAGATTTGGGCCTAATATTTTGAATACGGCGGTAATTTCGTTCATGAATTCCTACCGTTAGTCGAGCCGGACTTCGTGACGCGCGGACGCGATCACACCATGTACTGGCAGTGGTACTACTGAAACCTGCTCGCCGCGCACAAAACTACCGCGGTCATAGCTGGCTGGAAACAGCGATACAGCGCGTACCGATTCGACACCGGACACGGCGAGCAACGCTGCCATAATGTCGCCAATATTCAAATCGCGCCCAAAGGGCCATCCTTTGCCGTCATGCCCACCGGTAACCGGATTCAAGAAGGAGAACAACCGGTCTTCAACCTTCTGGCGGGTGTCTTCCGTAGATGCCGTTGGCAGAACGC
>CAZBPB010000350.1:2040-4495 GCA_964493565.1 uncultured Pleurocapsa sp.
TCTCTACGAACTGATAGGATGGCGGCATCACCTCAAGCTGGGTTGCCAGCAAGCGGCGTTCGTCTAGATAGTTGAACACACGATCGCGCAATTCCTGCGAGAGTGAGAGGCTTTCTGGGGCAATATACTCTTCTGGTCTTAGGATGCGCGGGATTACCAGAACACGAATTTCGCCCCGATTTGTGGCTGGAGGTTGGATACAATGTGCCCGCGAAACCAGATTTGGCGCTGCCAGATTGACCAGCTCAACATAATCTTCGGCAGTGACCGCACGATCTAATGAACGCAGGAAACCGGGAACACGCTGCTTGGCATTTTCCAGTTGTTCGGCATCAAGGCCGCCGCGCGCGCGAACGAGGTTGCTGACCTGTGATATGTAGGGGATGCTGGACTGCATTACAGTGATGGTGTTCGCGGCTAGATTCCCTGACTGACCGCCCCCGTAACGATAGGCACGCATGAAAATCATGGCATTCTGGGGGGGTACCGCGCCATAGCTTAAGATGCTACCATCGCGCTGTGGCAGGGCAGGGCCAAAACGTACTTCGCCGGTGCTGCCATCTAACATATAGTGTTTGTCGTCGGGCAATGACGAAGAAAAGTCGGATATTTCCGCCCAGCGTTCTTCTCGACCATCTTCCTGTCGAATAACTACATACTCGCTGGATTTTAGACGGGGAACAACCGGTGTGTGAGTGAGATAAAAGCGCTGACCGGGCGTTCCTTCTGAACGTCCAAGAATTTCGTTGCGAACGCG
Source organism: uncultured Pleurocapsa sp. (assembly GCA_964493565.1). GTDB lineage: Bacteria > Chloroflexota > Anaerolineae > Aggregatilineales > Phototrophicaceae > Flexifilum. The sequence goes on from CAZBPB010000350.1 coordinate 2,798, forward strand.
AGTCACATTGGTGGATTCAATTGTGATGCCCCAACTATCAATGTGCAGTTTGTTGATGGTTGGGCTGACGCCGTAGCTGCGGGGTGAGCGCGAGGGGTCTAAACGGCAGCGCAGCCAATATGCGGTAACGTTGTTGCGCGTTCCTTTTTGCAGCGCGGGTAGATGCACGCGTACCAGACCGGGAACGTTCATGCCCAGTGTGCCATCGTGATCAACGAGTACAGGAAGCCAATTCTGCTCGGTGTCGCCGCCCATCACTTCCCAGACATAGGGCGGGTTATTGGGGTCAATACCGGCACCCTCAGCGCGGGCAACACCAATATTTACGCCGAGAATATGTTGGCTCAAGTCTTCTTCAAAGCCGATGTAGAAGGCGTCACCCTGCCGGGGCGGATTAGATTCAAATGCCGGGAAGTTATCTACACCACTTTCAAGACGGCGCGGGTTATAAGCCCGAAATTCACGCTGACCACCGCGATTGGTAGAACTGGTGAGAATATGCGCCAGACGGGGAATTTTGATTTCGGCCGGCACATCAGTACTGAAAGTTGTAGCCTGTTCAGTATCGGTGCGAACGGTTGCAGCTTCTGTGCCTTCTGGTATGGTAACGGGCACTGGCTGCGGCGCTGAAAGCCAGAAGGTGAGTGGTACCCGCGCCGGCTCAGCTTCTTTGAGTGTAATCCCGATCAATTCCATGAACTTGACGTACATTTTGTCGGGAACACGGTTCAACCGATACAACACAATATCCGTCATCCAGGCGAAGAGTTCGATAAGAGTGATGCCCGGATCACTTAAGTTGTGATCAGTCCATTCCGGCGTATAGAGTGGAATGCGGCGACGTGCTTCGTCAACCAGATCACGGAACTGACGATCATCTAGTTCTGGGGTTTCGAATCCCATTCCAGCCCCCTTATGTCTGTTCTGGGATTAAATAAAATGGAAACACAAGATTGCGCCGGTCATTTTGACCTTTGATTTCATAAACAATCTCGATAACTAATGCGCCATGGTCGTGTTCAGGCGTTGCAATGATTTTTTCTATGCGAATGCGTGGTTCCCAACGGAGCAGGGCTTCGCGCACATAACGCTCTGCGGTGGCAGCCGTAGTTGCATTGCAAGGATCGAAGATTAGCTCATGAATCCGGCAGCCAAAATCCGGGTGCATCACCCGTTCACCGAGCGCCGTCCCAATGATGATGCGCATGGCCTGACGGATATCCATATCATCTTCCGCCATCTCGACATGATCGCGATCATCCAGTTTTGGTGGGAACGCCCAACCACGTCCCGTAAATGACATCTTATTCCCTCACATGTTCAGAGTAAATTCTGTCGTTTTTTCTCAAGTTCGGCAACTATTATCAATTGATGTTCACCGTTGCGCCCTTCAAGGTGAGGGTTCCAGAGGCTTCAACACTGATCTGAGTCCCTTTAATCGTGATGTTGCCGCCTGATGACTTTAAATCAATGTTGGCGTTGCTCTCAATGGTCATAGCCTGAGCAGTCTTAAAAGTACCTTTCCCCTGTGAATTGATCTTTGCTTCTTTGTTCTGGCTATCGAGGGTGATTGTTGTCACCGATCCTTTGTCCATGATTTCAAGTTTGGAACCGGAAGATGAATCTGTAAAAATAATTTTGTGGCCTTCCCGGGTTTGTAAAGCACGGGTTTTCACCTTGCCGTTCTCTTCGACAAGT
>CAZBPB010000351.1:0-4466 GCA_964493565.1 uncultured Pleurocapsa sp.
CAATCCCCTCTCCGTGCACGGAGAGGGGAAGCTAAACGTAGTGCAGCGGGGTGAGATTTAACCTTCCCCTGAAATACACTTCCCTAAGTGGCTAATCCTCGAATGTATCGGCGGGCTGCCGGTTTTCCTGTGAACGTTCGAACTGGGTTTCGTACAGATGGGCATACAACCCACCTTTTTCCAGCAGTTCGGTATGGGTGCCGCGTTCCACAATCTGCCCGCGATCCATCACCAGAATCATATCAGCGGCGAGAATAGTGCTCAGGCGGTGAGCGATCACGATGCTGGTACGGTTTTCCATGATGCGTTCCAGCGCATCTTGAATCAGCGCTTCGCTCTGGCTGTCAAGGTGGCTGGTAGCTTCGTCCAGCACCAGAATACGCGGGTCTTTGAGGATCACGCGGGCGATGGCAAGGCGCTGCTTTTCGCCACCGCTTAAGCGATAGCCGCGCTCGCCAACGACGGTATTGTAACCATCGGGCATACCCATGATGAAATCGTGGATGTTCGCGGCTTTAGCGGCGGCGACCAGTTCGGCGTCGCTGGCATCAAGTTTGGCATACAGCAGGTTGGTGCGAATCGTATCATGGAACAGGTAGGTTTCTTGCGTGACCATGCCGATATTATTGGAAAGCTCCTCAAGCTGAATATCGCGCAAATCGTGCCCGTCAATCAAGATTTCACCGCTGGTCGGGTCGTACAATCGCGGGATCAAATACGTCATCGTGGTTTTTCCCGCGCCGCTGGGGCCAACCAGTGCAGCAAGCTGACCGGGTTCCAGCGCGGTTTCACGGGCTTGATGGGTTGCGCTCCCTTCAGCGTTATTTTCGCCACCGGGTTTGGCTGCGCCGCCCGTACCGCCAGAAAGAACAGCGGTCACGTTATCAATGCGCCCGTATCGGCGTACCCTGGTGAGTAAACCTTCATCCCCCTTGTCGTATGTAAAGGTGACGTGGTTAAAAGCAAGCGCGCCGCTGATGTTATTTAGCCTTAGGGCATCCGGTTTTTCAGCGATTTCAACGGGCAGGTCAATAATTTCAAACACGCGCTCAAAGCTGACAATTGAAGTTGAAAATTGGACGGGAATATTGATCAGATATTCAAGCGGGCCGTAAAGCTGGCCTAGATAGGCGGAAAAAGCGACGATTGTTCCGACGCTAAACGCGCCCGCCAGCACCAGATGCCCGCCCATCCAGTACACCAGCGCACTGCCGATCACGCCGGTCAAACCCAGAACTGCCCAGAACTGGCTTCCGAGAACCGCCCGGCGAATACCGATATCACGCACGCGGGAGGCGCGTTCGCCAAAACGCTGGGTTTCCAGTTCGGTACGCCCGAAAAGCTTGACCAGCAGCGCCCCGCTGATATTCAGGGTTTCGCCAACCATCGCATTCATTTCGGCGTTGATGTCCATCTGTTCGCGGGCGATCTGGCGAAGATGTTTACCCACGCGCCGCGCCACAATGATCAGAACGGGAAGCACCGCAACGCCGATAATGGTCAGCCGCCATTCCAGCGAAAGCATGACGATGAGCGTGGCGATGACGGTGCAGGTGTTGGTGACCGCGCCTATTAACGTGTCGGTGATTGCCGTTTGCGCGTTGACCACATCGTTATTCAAACGGCTCATCAATTCGCCGGATTTGGTGTTGGTGAAGAAACGCAGAGACATGCGCTGCAAATGGACGTAAAGCTGGTAGCGCAGGCGGTAAATAACGCCTTCGCCAACCGTAGAATCCAACCGCCGGATCACAATGCCGATCAAGCTGTTGAACAGGGGGATTGCGACCAGCCCCAATGCCAGAATGTTCAACTGTTCGGCGTTACCCTGAGGCAAGGTTACGTCAATGAGCTGGCGGAAGATCAATGGCGTAAGTAAGCCAAGGAACGTCTGGAATAGAATCAGTACCAGTATAACGGCTATCTGCTTGCGGTAGGGTTGGGCATAGGCCAACACCCTGCGTACCAGATGCCACGAGATAGATGCCTTAACGTCATCTTCAGAACCGGGGTATGCGTATCGCCACATATGCCTGCTCATCTACAATATTGGACTTTCTTATCATGCGCCTGTGTAGAGATGTGTGAAGTGTAGTTGAGGATTACGCGACTGTCTGCTGGTCAAATGGATAGGGATACCCGTCTATTATGGCTAGAGAGGTAGATGGAAACAGCAAAGGATACCCGTTCAAGCGTTATGAAATTCTCGTCTGAACTACATACCTTCTGTGGCTTCGGCAATCGGCGCGCCAGAAACGGTGAAAGGAATGGGCGAGCCATGAGCGCTGCCGTTGAGATCGAATTGAACCGACCAATTCCCGGCGCTGAAACTCACATCACCAGCGGGCATATAGAACCAGATACATCCTTCGGGAATGTTGAAGGACGGTGACCAATCGTAGAAGATTTGCTCGGCGCCATCGCGCAGAAAATGTGCGACAATCTGCGAACCGGCTGGCAAATTTACAGCATTGGCGACCACATAAACACCGCTTGCAGAGGTCGAAAAATCGCTTAGCAAACCCGCCGCGCAGTCATCCGGGCCAACAGCGGTCGCCGTGACGATATTAGTCAAAGCGGGCAGTGTAGGGTCAACGGTGGCGGTTGGCACAGGCGTAAAGTCTGCCGGATTGACAATGGAACTATTCCCTAGCGCGCCGCCCTGACCGACGATGGTGGGTTGAATCTGCGGGACGGTGATACCCAGATCGTTGGAACTGCCGGTATTTTGTAAGTTTTGCTGTCCGCCTTCATCGGCAATCGGAATGGGCGTAATAAAGCGAATATCTACAAACGGCGTGCCTAAGGCCAGCATGGTTGCCGCGATACGAGTGGTTTGTAATTCAGCGCGGGCAACAGCAGTGAACGCAGATTCCAGCGTGATCGCTAATCGCTGAGATTGAGGCGTAGCCGTTTGCTGAGCGAGGGCAACCATAGTTCCCCGGGTATCGCGCTCCATTTGCAGGGTTTGCTGGGCGGCTTCCGGCGCAAACATATTGCAACCAGCGAGAAACAAGCCAGCAATAATCATTACAATGACAGGTTTAGTCATCTTTAAGGCATTTTATTCGCGTGTATTGAACCTGAACTTGCGCCAAGTGTAGCAGAGGCGCAGGCATCAAACTAGCTTAATAAAGGCGAACGCCGCTCAAGCGTATGCTGGCGGCGTTCATAGGTGGAGGTGCGCGGTACTGCCCCGCGGTCCGATAAGAGGTGAGACAATGCCTCTACAGGTTTAGTTGGCTGTTGTCATTTGGCGCATGTAGCCCCGCCAACACGGTACGCATGCGCCTAAGCCGATGTGTCTTTGGCTGTGCTTATCGGCGTTGCACAACCGCACTCTACCATTGGTGACGCCCGCTACGCATCCGGGTAGAGCCGGAAACGGCGAACGGTTGGGCTACTTTGGCCCAACACCTAGCTTAACCGCGATTAGGCGGCGTAAGCGTAGGCAGGTGTGTTGTTCTTGGCAGTTAATGCCTTGCTCATTTTAACGTGGCTGAGCGCCACGACCTGCCACACGGCCCCAAACTCCCACGTCGAGTCTAGGTCACCCCCGTGTTATGTGACTTATTATAGCACAACTGCGCCTGTTTTCTTGTGCAAGTGAGAAGTTCTGATGAATTTCTGAGGAAGAACTATTCTTGAAGCAGCGACCTGACCCGAAACCTACGAGTTGATTACGACACTCAACCGGCGCTAATAGGCGAGGATGGCTGCTGCTACAATGGACGCCTTCATGATTGAACCGCGATCTAGTTGTGCGGAAAGGGGCTAGCATAATGTTTTCAAAGAAGCGTTGGTTTGCGGCGCTTATTCTCCCGGTTTTGAGCGTGTCATTTGTGGCTGCACAGGATGACGAAGCCTGTATGCAGCGCGGCGGCCAACTGAATGAAGAAAATCAATGCGTACTCAGCATTCAGCTAAGCGTACGTGTGGATTACCCGCTGGAACTGGCGCAAAACGAAATTGTGGCGGAAGTAATTGATCCTTATATTGATGGGGTACGAGAATCGTTTGTTTCTATGGCGGCTGACAGCTTTGTGCCGGCAGTAGGGCCATACGAACAGATTCTGACTTATGAAACCAGCAACTTTTCAGATGATGTGGTTAGCCTGATCTTCAGCGGCTACAGTTTTACCGGCGGCGCTCACGGTATAAGCTACAAACACACCTTCACGTTTGATCTGGCGGCAGGCACACGCCTGATGTTCGAAGATCTGTTTGTTGAAGGCAGCAACCCGCTTGAGGTGATTTCACCCATTGTGCAGGCGCAGCTTACAGAATCGCTTGGCGATATTACGACGCAGGTATGGATTGAAGACGGCGCGGGGCCAGACCCCGACAATTACACAAGTTTTTCATTGGACGCGGACAATTTGACGTTCTACTTCCAACCTTATGACGTTGCGCCGTATGTCGCGGGAATCCAATCGGTCAGTATTCCACTGGCTGATCTGGCGGAT
>CAZBPB010000352.1:0-4465 GCA_964493565.1 uncultured Pleurocapsa sp.
TGCATCGTCGCCGAAGCCGGAAGAAGCGCAAAAAAGCGCGCCTGAACCAAAGGATGGAACAAATCTGCTAAAGACGGCTGGCATTGTAGCCGCCGGGGCAGTTGGGGCGGCGGTCAACAAACTCACGCGCTCCGATGACTCCGATGAAGTTTTGGAGCGTCCGCCCGCTGTTGTTTTGCCGAAACCTGAAGCGAGAACTCCGTCTGCTGCCTATGGCAAGCCAGATGATGGCATACGCGATCCAGAAGGCGCGATGGCAACCAGCCAAACGGCGCCGGTTGGCTCTCCACGTCCGTTCACGCCATCAGGCGATAGCGCTAAACCTTCAACACCGGCAGCCTCAGCGCAGCCACCAACGCGGCCCGTAGCACCGCCTTCAAATGCGCCAGTACCACCGGCGTCACAGCCACCGCAGCCTGTGGCCAGAGTCCGTAAAGAGTGGCGTCCGCCGCAGATGCCGGAACTGCTGTCATCCGGATTGGATCAGGAACTGGATAAAGCCGCATTAGTTCGCCGTGCCAAAACGATTGAAGATACCCTGTCCAGCTTCGGCGCGCCGGGGCGTGTAGTCGAAGTGCGCACCGGGCCAGTGATCACGCAGTTTGGTGTTGAGCCAGACTATGTGGAAGGCCGGGGCGGGAAGAAGGCGCGCGTAAAAGTGAGCGCGATTGCTGCGCTGGATAAAGACCTTCAGCTTTCTCTGGGCGCAAAGTCTATTCGTATCGAGGCGCCTGTTCCGGGCAAAGGCTACGTAGGTATTGAAGTGCCGAACGAAAAGCCGGCAGTAGTCAAACTCCGCGATGTCATGGAATCGCAGGAATTTCGCAAAATCCAATCCCCGCTGGCTATTGCATTAGGGCAGGGTGTTGACGGAACGCCTGTTGCCGCCGATCTCGCTTCTATGCCTCACTTGCTGATTGCAGGTACAACGGGTTCTGGTAAATCGGTGTGCGTAAACACCATTATTGCCAGCTTGCTGTTACGTAATGCTCCAGAGCGCGTCAAGCTGATCATGGTTGACCCGAAACGGGTGGAACTGACCGGCTATAACGGCATCCCGCATCTGATTGCGCCGGTGGTGGTTGAATTGGAACGCATCGTTAGTGTCCTGAAGTGGGTCACCCGCGAAATGGATGAGCGCTATCGCCGTTTTGCCCTGGCCTCAGCGCGTAACATCGAGGATTACAACAAGCACTTGCCATCCGGCGAGCCGCTGATGCCGTATATTGTGCTGATCATTGATGAATTGGCTGACCTGATGATGCTGGCACCGGATGAAACTGAAAAAGTAATCACCCGTCTGGCCGCATTAGCCCGCGCTACAGGTATCCATCTGGTGATTGCGACCCAGCGCCCATCCGTAGACGTTGTGACCGGTTTGATTAAAGCCAACTTCCCGGCACGTATCGCTTTCGCTGTAGCGGGAGGTGTAGACAGCCGCGTAATTCTCGATCAACCCGGCGCTGAAAAACTGCTGGGGCGCGGTGATATGTTATATATGAGCGGCGATGCGCCCGCGCCAGTGCGCTTGCAGGGTGTGTTCGTTTCAGATACCGAAATAAACAATATCACCCGCTTCTGGCGCAATCAGATGAGCGATGCTGATCTGTCGCAGGCAGGAAAACCCCTCATTTCTCAGTTTGCCCTCGACGAAATGAGTGCAAAAGAGAATAAAGGCAAAGAGAACAGCGGCAAATCGTGGGCATCATCCGGCTCTGGCGGTCAATGGGATAGCCGCCCGCCTTCAGGGCAGTCTGTTTTTGCTGAGCATGATCGAGACGATGATGATATGGGTGACGATGATGATGAACTGTACGAACAGGCAGTTGATCTAGTGCGTCGTCAGAACAAGGCCTCTGTCTCCTTGTTACAGCGTCGCTTCCGTATTGGCTATACCCGCGCCGCGCGCTTGATGGATGCCTTGGAAGAACGCGGCATCGTAGGCCCGCCCGTAGAGGGCGCAAAGCCCCGCGAAGTGCTGCCGCCAAAGTAGTTTGTAGAGGGTGTAGGAATGAAAAAACCACCGATTTCGGTGGTTTTGGTTTGAGCGGGCGACGAGATTCGAACTCGTGACATCTTCCTTGGCAAGGAAGCATTCTACCGCTGAATTACGCCCGCAGGTGAGAATCAGTATAGCGCGGGTGATTTACACGGTCAAGGGTGAGGCTGTGCTGAAATTTATGTCGGCGCAGCCTCGTTCGGCAGTGTGCTGGCGATTTAGATAATTCAGATCGTGGATACTATGCAGCACAAAATTACCCGTAGCCGGGTCTGGAATGTTTTGTCGAAGCGTGAAGGAGAATGATTTCTACACAAACATTGTTTTCTGTGTATTATTACCTGACTGCTTATTGTTATGCTTGTCACCGTGCGCGGGGAAGATATGTCAGATCGGTATCTCAGCAACAAACGGAATACATTAACGCCATCATCCACCCTAAAAAACAATCCATCAAGAGCTGTTCAGCATTTCAAACATCACCCAATTGTGCACTTACAGCGTTGGGTTGGCAACCGCGCTGTACAGCGGATGCTCAATGGTAATCACATTCAGCGATACGAAATTGAGGGTCCATTTGCTAAAAACGATCCAGTTCATGAAGTGCTGACGCTTCGGGCGCTGAAAGATGCGATGGCGCGCATCGCCCGCGAAGGAAAGAAAAAGGGCGATTTGTTGAAGGATGCCCGTCCGAACGAATTTGATGCTGCGCCAGACTGGTACTGGCATGGTCATAATATTGCTCCAGAAGTTACCAATCCCTCTGTGCATCAGTTCCTTCGGGGTGTCGTATGGCCGGATGATCCGAAAGGGTATCTCTTCGACGACGAGAAAGATATGAAGAATTATTCTTCAGGCACAATGTGGTATGAGGAATTTGACGCTGATGAGAAAGATGAGCCTGAGGAGTTGATCGCGCGCAGTCACTATGGCGATCTACAGTATTTTCACGGGATGGCCACCAAAGAAGGCGAAGATCCCGCTGAAACCAAAGCGCGCATCATGGTCTGGTCAAAATTTCTTACGCAGGTCGCCAATGGCAGTATTGACCCCGATACCAAAATTGGGGATGTAGCCGAGATGAAAGGGTTGTTTTCTGCCCACACTGAAAAGACCATCAAAGAAATTTTCGGCTATGGGAAGGGGACGGATATTGAAATTCGCCAGCGTGCAACCGGCGCTTTGATGCATCTCGTTCAGGACTCGAATGCTCTGGGGCATACCGAGCGTGACGAGAAAGGGCAAATCAAAGAGTTCCACTCTTATGAGCATCAGGATCATGGTAAGCATGGTCACGAAGATGCCTGGAAAGAGGGCAAGAATCTTGGCGAGCGTATTCGCAACACCCCCGGTGCGGCTAATGCTATTCGCCAATGTACCGACCTCTTTTACATGCTGGATCAGGGGGCCAGCACCGAAGCGGTTATGCAATATCTGGATGAGCAGGTATTCAAGCTTTCAGAGCAGGCACAAAAGGCCGGGCCGGGGGAACATTTCAAGCACGATTAGGGGACTGGCAGCGATTGCGCAAGTCAGGATTGACGCAGCTTCACCCCAATAATCAATGTGCTGTAAGAATACAGTTCTAGAGTTCAATACCTGCCATTGAGGCGCGATCCAGCAGCGCCCTTGCTGCGCGGATCATCGGCATATCCACCATCTTGCCATCAAGTTGAAATGCGCCTGTGCCAGCCTCTTGCTGCTCCTCAAAAGCTGCAATTAAGCGTCGTGCCGCCAGAATTTCGACCTCGTTCGGGGTGAACACTGCCGTAATCGGCGCGATCTGCCGGGGATGAATCGCCAGCTTACCGGTGTATCCCATCTCTAGCGCAGCATACGCTTCGCGGATCAGTGCGGTTTCGTCATCCAGTGTGATAAACGGGGTATCAATCGCCTGCAGGCCGAACGCTTTAGCGTGAATCACCACCGCCCCGCGGGCATATGTACTTTCGTGAATATCAGGCGTCCGAATTGCCCCGATATCACCTGCCAAATCTTCCGCGCCAAAGCACAATGCAACCAATCGCGGATCGCTGGACGCAATTTCACGCAGGTTGACCACACCTCTTGCCGATTCAATAATGGCGATCAGTTTGATACCACCTACCTGTTTCTGCTGAGGTGTTTCGTGATTGCCAAGCCAGTTGATCACAGTTTGGATCTGTCCTGCCGATTCCACTTTTGGAATCACGATTCCATCGGCTGCGGCATCATTTAGTACACTCAAATCATAGGGCATATAAGGTGTATCAACCGCGTTGATCCGCACCCATCTTTCGCTGCGACCAAAATCCAGTTCCGTTAACGCGGCGCGTATCGTGGCGATTGCCTCAACTTTGCGTGATTTTGCGACGCCATCTTCCAGATCCATGATGATGCAATCTGGCTGGAGCGCGATCCCTTTTTCGATTTTCCGGCGATCATCACCGGGAATGAATAACAGCGCCCGACGTGGAGGCATGGGAA
>CAZBPB010000353.1:0-1670 GCA_964493565.1 uncultured Pleurocapsa sp.
ATCGCCGCTGGGCATATTTTCAGCCGAAGAAACCAGCCCGACCACATGCAGCGGCAGATCCAGTTCCGCTACCACCTGCATCGCCCCGAAAACGGCGGCAGATCCAGCCATATCCGATTTCATAGTTTCCATCGCTTCAGCAGGCTTCAGCGAAAGGCCGCCGGAATCAAACGTCAGCCCCTTGCCCACAAGGCAGATGGTCGGTTTATCATCACCCGCCTGACCATGCTCCATGATGATGAAGCGCGGCTCATTCAGCGAACCTTTACCCACCGCCAGAATGCCGCCGAAGCCCTGTTCAGTCAGTTGCGCCTTATCAAAAACCGTGACCTTAAGGCCGGTGCGTTGGCCCAGCGCTGCCGCCTCGTTGCCCAGTTTTTCCGGGGTGAGTGAATAGCCGGGGCTGTTGACCAGATCGCGGGCATAAGTCACGCCGCGCCCGATGACCAGCCCGACGGCAGCACCGTCACTGATCGTTTGCACATTCTCTGGTTGGGCGAATACTGTCGCCTTCTTCACTTCAAACGTCTGGGCGTTGTTCAGGCTGGTACGGTAGCGCCAGAAGCGATACGCTCCCATCTCCATACCTTCAACAAACGCCGTTGCGGCATCAAACAGGTTGATCGGCGGCATCCCCTGCACGCCAATCGTAAACTCAGCCACCCGTAAAGTACGCGCCTCCTGAACTGCCAGCGCGCCTACATGCCGGAAGCGTTCCACATCCACCTTATCCATGCTGCCCAGACCGATCAGCAGCAAGCGGCGCGGGCCAGATGGAGATGGCGGATACAGCAGCACTTTCTGGTTGGCTGTCCCCCGAAAATCCTCAGCAGGCAGCATATGGGACACTTCGGACGGCAGCGGGTTTCCTTCAAACACGCACAACACGCCCAGTTCAGCAGGTTCGTTTAGTACATTACCTACCTTGACGCTGATTTCCATAGTCATATCCTTCTTCGTTGCGCTATTTGTTTGCTTAACTTCCCGAAAGCTTTGCCACTTCTTCCAGATAGACAATCGCTGTTTCAATGCCTCGATGGAACATTTCGATGCTAAAACGCTCGTTGGGCGAATGCAGTCCGTCGTCGTCCAGCCCAAAGCCCATCATAATCACCGGAATATCCATTAACGCCGCGATCTCGGCAACAATCGGAATACTGCCGCCGCCGCGCGTGAAGATCGGCTTTGCGCCCCAGCCTTTTTCGTAGGCGCGGGATGCCGCTTCCATTTCCGGGCTGTCAAAGGGGAATAATGCCGCTTTGCCGGTGGTCAGCAGCTTCACTTCAACCTTCACTGTCGGCGGGGTGATCGACTCAATGTAATCCTTCATTAGCTGGAAAATCTTGTGCGGGTCTTGATTGCCCACCAGCCGCGAACTTAGCTTCGCGCCAGCTTTGGCGGGGATGATGGTTTTCGGGCCGGGGCCAGTCCACCCGCTCCAAATACCGTTTATATCCAGCGTTGGGCGTGCTGAAATGCGCTCGCGAATGTTGTAATTGGCGTCGCCCCACACCGCCGGAACGCCGGTAGACTGCTTGTACTGCGCCTCGCTCAGATCAGTCTTAGCGATCATCGCCCGTTCTTCGTCGGTCAGCGCCACCACGTCATCGTAAAAGCCAGGGATGGCAATCGTGTTATCCGGGTTGTACAGCTTATGGATGATCTCCACC
>CAZBPB010000353.1:1680-4434 GCA_964493565.1 uncultured Pleurocapsa sp.
GCGCCAGCGCCGGGTTATGCGCCGCGCCGCCCCATAAGCCGCTGTGCAGATCGTCGGTTGGCCCCTCAACGTGAATCTCGATGTAGGTCATTCCGCGCAGGCTGTGAAGAATTGCTGGCTCATCTATCGAACGCATCGAAGTATCGCTAATTACGCAGACATCGGCGCGCAGCAGGTCAAGATGTGCTTCAATGAATGGCAGCAGGTTGGGCGATGAAACCTCCTCCTCGCCTTCCAGCAGTATCTTCACATTCACCGGCGCAGCACCCGCCGTTTTCAGGTAAGACTCCAACGCCTTCACATGAATGAAAAGCTGGCCTTTGTCGTCGGTTGCCCCGCGGGCGTAAATTTTGCCATCTTTTTCGACTGGCTCGAACGGATTAGTTAACCAGCCGTCCGCCATCTCGGCAGGCACAACATCGTAATGCCCGTACACCAGCACCGTCGGCTTTTCCGGCCCGGCGCCCAACCACTCGCCATACACCACCGGATGTCCCGCCGTCTCCATCACCTGCACGTTTTGCAAGCCAAGATCGCGCAGGTGGGCATCCAGCCATTCCGCCATACGCCGAATATCCGGCGCGTGTGCCGGATCTGCGCTCAGGCTGGGAATACGCAGCATTTCATAAAGCTGCTGCTGGAATTGCTGAGCGTTTTCACGCGCATACTGGCGTGCATTTTCACTTGCTGCTGTCATTCGATCATTTCCTCTAAGTGCATCGCTTCGCTTTGTCTTCTAAGTAGATTCCGCCGACGCAGCCTCTTGAACAGGTGGATCAGCGGGCGCATACATATCCGGCGGTGAAACTTCCTCTGGCGATGCCGGTTTTTCTCCCGGCTTAACCCCCGGCAGCCCTCCCGCCGGGAAAACGCTCAGCAGGGCTAACGCGCCAAGCGACAGAAACGAGATCTTTAGCGCGCGCAAACGCGCCGACTCATTGATGCGAGTCGCCTCCTCTGCCTCGGCCTGGGTAGCGATGGTCTGTTCCAGCACTTCATCAAGCCGTTCGTTGCTCACAAAATCAACGTTGTTCAAATCAACCTGATTCAGTACAGCAGTTGTAATAACCGGGTTATCTAGTAAATAGCCGTTCACAATCACCGCCAGCACTCCGGCAGCCAGCGCCCCGGCAATCGCCGTACCGACCGCCGTAGACAGATTATTGACGGTGCCGCGTAATGCGCCTACATCGCCTGCCAGTTCTTTGGGCGACGCGCCAACCATCACAGTAAACATCAATGTAAGCAGCGCGCCTTCTCCCAGGCCAGTTACCACTAATCCCAGAACCACCAGCGGTGTTCCCCAGTCGTTCTGTACAGCAAAGGCTAGAAAAGTGAAGCCGGCAGCCACCACGATAAAACCGACACGGCCAATCATGCGCGGCGTGAAGCGATCAAAGAAGCGCACAACCAGGGCGGCGGAAGCGAAAATTGCCAGTGAATAGGGAATGATCGCCACTGATGTCTGCAAACTGGAGCGCCCCTGCACAATCTGGATGTACAGCGGGATCAGGAAGTTGACCGCCGGGCCTAACGCGCCGATGATCAGCAAACAGAAAGTCGCCGCCCGCTCTTCCCGTGAATCCAGCACGTCCAGGTCAAGCAGTTGGCTTTGCCCCTTTTCCTTCCGCGCATACGACCATGAGAAGAAAGCTTGCCCCAGCACCAGGCCGACGATGATCATCAACGGGGCAAGTGACATACCCAGTAAACTGAATGGCGCATTCGGCCCGGCAGCGATCAAGCCCCATGAGTTCAGGTTGTCAAAACCGATGCTGATCAGAATTACCGCGCCAGCCGCCAGCACCGCGCCAGTCATGTCAATTTTGACATCCTTCTGCGCGGGTACCTTCTTCAACCTGAAGCTCAACACGAACACTACTGCTGCGATGATCACAATTAAGCCGAAGCCATAGCGCCAGCCTATAGTGCTTGCAAGGATGCCGACAATCAAAAATGCCAGCACGAATGCGATAGCCTGTGCCGCCTGTTGAAAGCCCAGCGCCTGCGATAACTGTTTTCCTTCATAATGCGCCGCAATCATTACCACCAGCGCAGGCACCAGCAGCGCCGCGCCAATCCCGGCAACGACCTGCGCTTCAATCATCATGTTCACGCCGCTGCTTAACGCCATCATGCCCATCGCCGCGCCATGCAGCACCACGCCAATCTGAAACGTCAGCCGCGAGCCAAAACGTTTGCCTAGTTTTGCGCCTAGCATCACCAGCGCCGCCACCACCAGCGAATAAACGACCAGCGCCGTCCCCACGCTCGAAGGCGACGTATTAAACTCCTCAACGATCCCGCCCATCGAAACTGGCAGCGCGCTCACGTTGAATCCCATCTGAATTTGCGCCAGGGCAATAATCAGCATCGGAAACCACGATGCCTGTGCCGCTGCTGGCGGGTTAGTTGTTGAAGCCGTTTGTGCAGTCATGACATCACTTTCCAGGTAACGCGAAGCAGCTTGTTGTGATAATAATCACAACCCGGAGATTAGATCGTTGTCAAAATTATTGAGCAAAGGGACATGGATATAACCGCTACACTAAAGGATAATCAATATCCTCGCCTGATACAACTTGTCTATCAGCTTCATTACAATTGCGTTTCACCCCTCCCCCGGATCACTATTGTTGGAATAGGTGTTTTATCCAGCCGCAGCCTCCAGAGTTTCCCCGCGCAATCTCTGGATGTCTCGGATGGGCGCATCACCAAACAGGCTTTTGTATTCCCGATTAAAGTGCGCGGCAT
>CAZBPB010000354.1:0-4425 GCA_964493565.1 uncultured Pleurocapsa sp.
CCGCTCAAGATATTCCATCTAATCAATAATGCGGGTTGTTTTTGACACGAATGTTGTTGTGTCTGGTTTACTTTGGACTGGAACACCGCGTGAAATTCTTCAAAGTGCCAGGCAAGGTCTGTTTCAGTTAGTGACAAGCGAAGCCATTATTGAAGAATTGAGGGATGTTCTTGATCGGAACAAGTTCTCAAATCGCCTCCAAAAACTGAACAAAACCCCTGACCTGCTTATTTCAGATTATCTCGGATTTACTGAAGTCGTTAATGCTGAAGATATTGCTGTGCCGTTTTTGCGCGACCCTGATGATGCACCTATATTGGCGTGCGCACTAGCGGGACAGGCAAATTACATTGTTAGTGGTGATCCTGATTTGCTCACACTCACGCACTTTGAGACTATTTCAATTGTAAATCCCGCCCAATTTGCATATTTCGTCTCCCTGATATAATTCGATTGCTTCTTGTAAATATATTGCGAGACACTCTTTTGACTACCCTTCCCCAACTTGAAGATGTGCTGCGGGCGCGCGAGCGTATCCGCCCGTATATTCCACCGACGCCGATTGAAGAAGCGAATGCGCTGCCCGGTGACGTATTCCTCAAGCTCGAAAACGCGAATAAAACCCACTCGTTCAAGGTGCGCGGCGCGCTGAATGCAATGCTGGCGCTGACTGATGCCGAACGCGAACGCGGGGTGATCACCGCGTCTACGGGCAACCATGCGCAGGGCGTCGCCAATGCCGCGCGGATTCTGGGCGTGAGGGCGACGATCATCATGCCAGAAACAGCGGCGCGGCGAAAGATTCTGGGCGTGAAACGGATGGGCGCGGAAATTGTGCTGGTTGGTGAAAGCTATGATGAAGCCGAAGAAGAAGCACATCGTATTCAGCACGAAAAAGGGATGACCTATATTTCGCCGTATAACGATCCTGATGTGATTGCAGGCGCAGGGACAATCGGGCTGGAAATACTGGATGCCGTTGCGGATTTGCGGCGGGTGATTGTGCCGATTGGCGGCGGTGGGTTGATCAGCGGGATTGCCACCGTGATCAAAAGCCGCGATCCTTCGGTTGAAGTGATCGGCGTGAACCCGTTGATGTCACCGGAGATGTACAATCTGATTTATGAGCTTGATCACGACACGGGTGGTGAATCGCTGGCAGATGCGCTGCCCGGAAAAATTGAAGTCGGATCGATCACCATTGAGATCGTGAAACGATTGGTGGATCGCGTCGTGCTGGTAAGCGAAGAAGACATTGCTCGCGCAATGCGCTATATGGCGTTTGAGCAAGGCTGGATTGCCGAAGGCGGCGCGGTGGTTGGCATTGCCGCACTGACCAACGGCAGCATCCCGCCAGAGATTCCAGACGGTACAACCGTGATCGTGATCAGCGGCGGAAATGTGGACGGCGATGTACTGCGCGAGGCGTTGGAGCTTTAGCTACGTTGGAGGCTAAAACCCTCATAAACGGGGCTATAAGTTCAATGGGTTCAGCCGGTTAGTCTTTCCAAATATTTCACGTCAAACCACGCATTGCGCTATAATTTAATGTGGTTAACACACGTCTAATCGGTCAGGATTTATCCGACCAACTGCATTATTCATAAAACGTCATTTCATTCCCTTTGAGGAGTTCTGTCGCGATGAAAGTTTCCGTTCTACAGGAACAACTGGACAAGGCACTGACGATTCTTTCGCGCGCGGTGGACAGCCGCGTTACCCTGCCGGTGCTGGGCAATGTGCTGCTCGAAACCGAAGAATCGCGGCTAAAACTGGCGGCGATGAATCAGGAATTGACGATCACCACCTATATTGGCGCGAAGGTAGACAAGGCCGGTGCGGTTACCCTGCCTGCCAAGACGCTTTCGGAGATGGTGAAGACACTATCCCCGGAGCGCGTTGATCTGGCGCTGGATGCAAATACCCAATCAATCAACCTGAAATGTGGGGCAACCAACTGGCATGTGCGCGGCATCGCGGCGAACGAGTTTCCGCCTGTGCCGGAACTTACAGAGCCGGATGTGGTGCTTTCGGGCAAGGTGCTGCGCGAGATGATCACCGAGACAGTGTTCGCCTCGGCAAAAGAAGATACGCGCCCGATTTTGACCGGCCTGTATCTGCAATTTGATGGTAATGTGATGACGGTGGCGGCGGCTGACGGTTTCCGTCTGGCGGTGCGTACCGCGAATATTGACGCCAATTTCAGCAAGCCGCGCGATATGGTTGTGCCGGCAAAGACGATGGCTGAAGTGGCGCGGGTGATCATTGATGACGATCTGCCAGTGGGCATCACGCTGCCCGGTGACCGTGATCTGATCCAGTTTCAGGTCGAAAATACGGTTATCTCGTCACAGTTGATTGATGGGCGCTTCCCTGATTTCAGCGCGATCATCCCCAAGAACTACAACACGGTGATCGGCGTCTATACCGACGACCTGCTGCGGCACTACAAGCGCGCTGAAATTTTCGCCCGCGACAACAACTACAGCGCCCGCATCACCGTGAAGCCGGCTGCTGGCCCCAGCGAACCGGGCGCGATGCAGATTAGCGCGCGCAGCAACGAACGCGGGGATTATGAAGGTGCGCTGGAAGCAGCCGTTGAAGGCGAGGCGTTGGATACCGCGTTCAATGTGCGCTATTTGATTGACGTGTTGAGCGTTATTCCTGAAGAGCGCATTTTGCTGGAAAGTAACGGCGCGGCTTCACCGGGCGTGATTCGTCCCGATGGCCGCGCAGACTTTCTGCACTTGATCATGCCAATGAGCGTGAATAAGTAGATTTTCTCTGGTAGGGCGATGATTGACAGTCCACAAACCCGCGTTGGTATGTCGCTTGCAGACTTTCTGCGAGAACAGGCTGACGCGCCATTTGAATTGATTGATGGAGAGAAGCTGCCGCTGATGCCGACTACCCGCGCTCACAGCATTATCTTGAAAATGCTATATGGCTTGCTCTGGGCTTATGAACAGGCGCATCAAACCATCGTCACTCTATATGAGACAACCTATACATTGACCGAATCATCCAATTGGGTGAAGGGTTCACGTATCCCTGATTTGATGGTGGTTCGGTCTGAACGATATGCAGCGGACATCGACTCGCAGCCCGACTGGCAAAGTCGCCCATTTGCGTTTGTGCCGGATTTGTGCGTGGAGATGGTTTCGCCTACCGACCGTTTCAGCGAGGTTGAGCGTAAAGTGAGCCGCTATTTTGAAGATGGCGTGCAAACGGTATGGGTGATCGATCCTGAAGAACAGCTGGTTTTTGCTTATGAAGCTGGCTCAAATCAGGTTCAGCGCTTGACAGGCGATGATGAACTGAGCGCGTCTACTTTGCTGCCGGGATTTACAACGCGGGTGGGAGATTTGTTTCCTTCCGTGTAATAAATCCCTTTCCGCTTATTTTTCTTCCCCGTAGTGAACTTAGTAACAACCTCACGAATGACAACGGCAGGCAAATTGGGAGCTGTCACTTAGGCAACAACCCCCTCACAGTGATGCCGTAAGCGTGGAGAAATACGAAGTTTATTTCGACGATACTTGCCTGTCTAAGCACATTCAGGCTTCGAAGAACAATGCCATCGTATCAACAGGCCAATCCATTGCCCGATTCGTGCTTTTGTCAACACAGGCAACAATCATGAGACACTGTGAGGCTGTCCTACCTGCTGCATCTATCATGCTGCACTCAATGTGCGCATCAGGGCCGCTAAACTCGCGAACGAATGATGAAATTGTGATCTCCTGATCGCCGACCACTGGCCGGATAAAATCAACCTCGATTCTCCTAATCCAAATCATAAATGGCAGCGCAGCCAGAGTTTTCAAATCCCAGCCCATATACTCGCGCAGACCATCCGTTCGGTGGTCAACGTAGTAGGCGGAATAGAGCGCCGTACGCATGTGATTATAGGGATCAAGATCGGAAAACTTAATCCTGTGCGTACTCCTGTATGTGATTGGTACCCTCGACATTTCACTCCTCTTTTCCTGTGATTTTCACAGCACTACCAATCATCGTCTACTGGAGGCTCTCACAACCGAACACAAACACAAGTTCTCACCCATGTACAGCGCGGTTGCAAAGTGAGAACCTTTGCCAGTCTGGCAGACAGCAGTCTCCCTATCAAAATCAACTGGTTGAAAATTCACTTCGTTTTCTTGCCCGTCGTTAGTTTGGTGTTCACCTCGCGGGCAATCGAAGTGGGCAAAGCGGCATCGGCAACATAGGCAACAACCGCCTCGTGGTGCTGTTTGGTGGCTTCGCGCAGCACCCATGAGATGGCTTTGGTGATCAGCTTGTGGCGTTCGCTTTTCAGGACTTCGATATTCTCGCGGGTGATCGCCCACAGGCGTTCATCAGGCGATTCGCGTAAGGGGCGAATGAGCAGCACAATGCTGGCGCGGCGCTTGTTGATGTTGGGAT
>CAZBPB010000355.1:0-4414 GCA_964493565.1 uncultured Pleurocapsa sp.
GTTAAGCCTGCTGCCACGCCCACAGACTTTTTGCTGGAGATCGGGGTTGAAGAACTTCCCGCTCAGGATGTGGACTCGGCGCTGGCGCAGTTGCAAATTGCCGGGCCAAGACTGTTTGAGACATTGCGATTGGCGAACGATGGCGTGAAGGTATACGCCACACCGCGACGACTGGTGATTCACGCGATAAACGTAGCCGCGCAGCAGCCAGATCGCGAAGTGGCTGCCAAAGGACCAGCAGCAGACCGCGCGTTTGATACCAGCGGTGCGCCCACTAAAGCAGCCGAAGGCTTTGCCCGCAGTCGCGGCATTGCCGTATCTGATCTGAAAATAGAGGATGTTGACGGGGCAAAGTATGTGGTTGCCCATATATCAGAGAAGGGTCGCCCCGCGCTGGATGCGCTAGCTGAAGAACTGCCCGGATTGATCGTCGGAATTAAGTTTGGCAAAACGATGCGTTGGAACAGCAGCGGGGCAGCCTTCTCTCGCCCAATTCGCTGGTTTGTGGCGCTTCTGGGCGATGCAGTTGTGCCTTTCAGCTACGCTGATACCAACAGCAGCCGGATCACACGGGGGCTGCGTCCCTATGGCTCGCTGGAACAAAGCGCGGCAAACCCGCAGGAATACTTCACCCTACTGGCGCATCAGGGAATCATTCTGGATGCAGCAGAACGCAAGTCTGCTATACAGGTTCAAATCGCCGCGCTTGCGCAATCTATCGGTGGACGTATCCCTGAAGATACAGGGTTACTTGAAGAAGTGACTCATCTGGTCGAAAGCCCGACGGCGCTGCTCGGCAGTTTTGACGCGCGATATCTGAAGCTGCCCCGCGAAGTGCTAATCACGGTGATGCGCGATAAGCAGCGCTACTTTGCGGTTGAAGATGTGACCGGCAAACTGCTGCCCTATTTTATCGCAGTGCGCAACGGTGATGCCGAACATCTGGATAAAGTGACGCACGGCAATGAGCAAGTGCTGCGCGCGCGTTTCAGCGATGCCGAATATTTCTTCTCGCAGGATGTGAAGAAGAAACTGGTCGAATTCCTGCCGCGCCTTTCCACATTAACATTTCAAGAAAAGCTTGGCTCGATGCTGGATAAGAACGAGCGCATCACAAGGAGTGTGACGCAGCTTGGCGCGTTGATCCCCCATGCAACACCGCAGGATATTGGCATTGCAAAGGACGCTTCGCGCCTTCTAAAGGCTGACCTTGCTACGCAGATGGTGGTGGAGATGACCTCACTGCAAGGCACAATGGGGCGCGAATATGCTTTACTCAGCGGCGAATCGCAGGATGTCGCGAAAGCCATTTTCGAACACTGGCTGCCGCGTAACGCCGAAGATGCGCTGCCGGAAAGTACCGCGGGAACCATACTGGCACTCGCAGACCGGCTGGACAGCCTTACCGGCCTTTTCGCCGCGGGGCTTGCGCCGCAGTCCACTGCAGATCCATACGGCTTGCGCCGCGCCGCGCTAGGTATCGTATTGATCACGGTGAACAAGGGACTAGATATTGACCTGCACAAGGCGGTGGACATTGCCGCCGATGCACAGCCGATCACGGTTTCGCCGGAAGTGCGCGCGCAAGTTGTGGAGTTTATCGGTGGTAGGCTGCGCGCATGGCTGGACGATCAGGGTTGGCAGCCGGATGTGCTTGCCGCGGTGCTTGCCGAACAAAGCGCCAATCCGCTGCGCGCAGTTGAAGGCGTACGTGAATTGAGCGCATGGGTTGGTAGGCCAGATTGGACACCACTGCTAGATGGATTTGCCCGCTGTGTACGCATTACCCGCGCTGAGAAAGAGACGTTTACGGTTGTGTCGGAGCGTCTGGACGAAGAGGCGGAGCGTGAACTGTATCAGGCTTATCAGGCTGCGAATACCAACCTGAACGCAGATAGCAATGTAGATGCTTTCCTGAACGCGTTTGCGCCGATGCTGCCTGCGGTGACGCGATTCTTCAACGAAGTGCTGGTTAATGCACAGGACGCTGCGCTGCGGAAAAACCGTATCGCGCTGCTACAAGCCATTAGCGCGCTGCAAAAAGGCCGCGCGGATTTAGGTTTACTGAGCGGGTTTTAGCAGATTTTCATTCCTCATCCCCTCTTTATGCATTCGAGAGGGGATGAGATATTCGGCTATCAAATAGATGGCGGGGACGAGGGACGTAGATGCGCGTTTTCGAGATTAACGATCACGGGCTGGAAGAACTTCAAAGCCCCAATATTCCTGATCTGCTGAGCCAGGAATCACCGCATCCGATCTGGATTGATCTGGTCGGCCCCGCAACCGATGACATCCATTTGATGCGCGATGTCTTCAAGTTTCACATGCTGGCGATTGAGGACACCGTGAATAACCGCCAGCGTCCGAAGATTGAGGATTACGGCAGCCACTTCTTCCTGATTTTGAACCCTGCCTCACTTAATCAGGGCGCGTTGGAAATCCGCGAGTTAGACGTGTTTATCAGCCACAGCTACATTGTCACGGTACATCAGAAAGACGAACCGTTGATTGAGAAAGCGCTCACAACCTGCCGTAACCGCAAGCTGGTAGGTAAGCCTATTTCAATTGGCGCAATCTTATACACGCTGGTGGATACCGTAGTGGATGGTTATTTTCCGATTCTGGATGCGCTAGAAGATGAGATTGACGATATTGGCGATGAAGTAGTGAAGACACCGCATCAGCAATTCTTGCGCCGTTTGCTGGAGATCAAGCGTTCGCTGGCAGAAATGTGGCGCATTACCACCCAGCAGCGCGACGCCATCAACATGCTTTCGCGGGAAGATCAAAATCTGGTCAGAGATGACGCGCTGCGCTACTTCCTGCGCGATGTGTACGATCACATCATTCGAATGAGTGACACAATCAATATTTTGCGGGATACAGTGTTAAGCACGGTTGATCTCTATTTTTCGTCGCAGTCTAACAGGCTAAACGTGGTGGTACAACGGCTGACCTTCATCACCATTGGCATCGGCGTGCTAACGGTGATCAGCGGGTTTTACGGCATGAATTTTCTGGACACGTGGCCTGCGTTCGGGTCAATCTATGGCGTACCATTCGTGCTAACGATCATGGGCATTGGCATCATCACGGTTTTATATTTTGCGCGGCGAGCCGAAAAATAGGTGACTCTGGATTACTATTCCTGATAGTCGCTGCCAAACACGCCGGATAAACCGCCTAAGGCATCCACAGCGCGCGTCCAACTTGTGCCCTCTTCACCAACGGGCTTGCCATCGCCACGCTCACCAGAACGCGCCATAAAAAGATCGAGTTCGGAAAGCAGTCGGCTCCAGATGGCGCGCTGAATTTCAAGCAACCGGGTACTGGACTGCTGCGGCAAACCTTGTTCCAGCAGCCGCCGAAAATGGCGAAGACACAGGCCGTGCGAATCTTTGAAGGTTTGCACAAAAGCAGGATCCGCCAGTCCTTCAGCGAAGGTTTCCACCAAAAGCCTCTCGGATTCTTGCATTGATAGGCAGCACGGACAGCGACGGGAGGGCTTCAAACGCTCACTTAACTGACGCCCTTTTTCTCCGCGCTTACGCAGTCCAAAACTTTTATCTTCGCTGTTCATGATCTGCAAGACTTCGTGAATTGCCGCTTCATAGAGGGTGGCAATAGGCGCGCTGTATCCGCGGGTTTCACGTAAAAGCTGACTGTGAACGTTGCAAATGCCACGACTGGCGCGGAATTTTTGCTGGGCGGCTGGTTCGACTGAAGATTCGTAAAGCAGCCCATCCAGAAAACGCCGCACTTCGGTTTGCAACAGGCGACAAATGGGACAGGCGGGCTGCCCCATTGCGCCGATCAATTCGTATTGACTGTATATTGCCATGCTTAGGCCGGTTGGAATCTGGAGATTAGATAATCAAGTTTCGCCTGCGCGTGATCGTGACCGCCGCCTTCATGATTGTTGAATTTGTAGATCGCGATCTGCTTTTCAGCGCTCACGTGATTGTAGGCTGCATACACTGTTGATGGCGGGCAAATCGTGTCCATTAAGCCAACGGAATAAAGGCATCCAGCCTTGCAGCGTGCAGCCAGATTCACACCGTCAAAATAGCTCAACGTTTCAAAGACGCGCGCAGCATGATCACGATGCACCGCGAGGTACCTGCTAATTTCGGTATAGGGCGCATCCGGGGTGATTTCGACGGCGCGCCGGAAATGGCAGAGGAAAGGTACATCAGCCATGCACGCCTTGACCGCATCAGGAATTAAGCCCGCCGCCGCGATACTTAATCCGCCCCCCTGACTACCCCCCGTCACCGCCAGCCGATCTGCATCTACGTGGGCGTGGCTGCGCATGGTTTCAACCGCGCGCACAGCATCCGTAAATAGACGCCGATAATAGTAGCTGTGGGGATCGAGAATCCCCTGCGTCATAAAGCCGGGAAAAAACGGG
>CAZBPB010000356.1:0-4391 GCA_964493565.1 uncultured Pleurocapsa sp.
GCCGCGAACAGGGTGTTATCAGGGATGTTCACATCCACCAGAAAGGCCAGCCCGTCACGCGGCTTGATCGGCGTATTGTTCTGGTCGCCGGGAAATGGATCGAGGTAGGGCATCGGATCGATCACGCCATCAGGGTAAGCAACATCCTTACCTTTTGCATCTTTAACGATAGTGCGCTCGCCTTTTTTCTTGAGCGTGAGATGCAGATGGTCAGCCGTTGCCGCACCGGTGTTATCAGCAATGGCGATAGTTTCACCTGCCATCACCGCATCACCCACTTTTAAGCCGTCGCGCGGGCGCATCAGATGGGCATAAACCGTCTCGAACTCGCCTTCTGGCGTATCGTGGGTGATGCGAATATGCGTCCCATAAGGATGCGGCTTGCCATCAGGATAAGTGCCGCGATTGATCTGCTTGATCACGCCATCTGCCGCCGCAAAGATCAGGCTTCCGGATGGCGCGACAAAATCCATCCCCTCATGCGCAGGCAAGCCACTGCGCGTGTAAATATCAGGGATACCCGTCTCGTTGACGTTGAACCTCTGGGTGATGCGACCAAACTGAGTTGGCCAGCGCAGACGAAAAGTCATCGGGTTCTCCTTATGAAAGATCAGTTTGGGCACTTCACCACATGATTTTAGCGCATCCAGCAATCCCGGCTTGTCGTCAATACGCCACGCATCACCGACAAAACGGTACAGGCATGCGCCATGAATGTATTGATCGCCGGGTTGATCATTCCAGCTTCGCACAAAATCATACATCCGTTGTATCCAGAAATTAGCATCGGCATCCCAACCCGGCTGGGTCAGGTTGCTGCCGCGCAGATACAGCGGATTAGTCTCGGTAATAATGATAGGCACAAAGCGGAAACGGGGATACTCGTCATGCAGCACGTCAGCCAGCGGCTGCCACATGCGGAACGAGTGATACTGCCACTCCAGCGGGAAATCGCCAAAGCGATCTTCGCTCTCAGGATACTGTTCGCTGCCATACGAATAGGCGTGAACGGCGAAAAAATCTGCGCCCTGAATGCGCTCCAAAATCTGCCGCCAGTAGCCACGCGGCTCGGCGGTTTCGATATTGGTCGGGTCAATTGCAGGCGGGCTTAGCCGCGTGTTCTCAGGCCGGTCATTCCAGACTAGATTAAAAATGCTGGCAACGTCAATCGCGGTGATTGGATCATTTAAGTCGGGGCGTTCGCCGCGGCGGTTGGGTTCGTTGCCAATAATATGCCCCCATACACCCTTGCTGGCGGCAATGCTGCGCTTGCACCAATCGGCAAATTCGGGGTATCGCTCGCGGCGCGGGTAAGTGCCGCCGCCGCCATCGGTAGAGGCATAGCTGTAATTCCAGCGCACCAGTACGCGCACGCCAGCCGCCGCATGGCTGGAAAAATCTACGCCGCGCGTAGATTGCAAATCTCCCTGCGCGTAGATGGTTTCCACTGCCCACCCGCGCACGCCGTTATCGCGCATCCAGTCGGCGGCGCGCTCGCCATGCAAGCCGCGCAGGGGAAAATCAGGCAGTTGTCTGGTGGGGAACATGTGCTTGCTCCACTCATTCTGTGCTTTTGTTATATCCCCATTCTTTATTTCGCGATAGTTCCCAATACTTTGACCCTCTTGACATAAAATTTAGACTGGTCTAAAATTCGACTTATATCGGATAAACTATCGGTTGCGAAACCGGAACATGCTATGAAATCAAAACCGTTCATCCTGCTGGCAGTGCTGGCACTGCTGGTATTAGTAGGCTGTGAATCGTTAGGCGGCGGGCAAGCCAGCGAGGACGGCAAAATAAACGCTGTGGCCACCGTAGGGATGATCACCGACATCGTGCAGCAAATTGGCGGGGAGTATGTGAACGTGACCGGGTTAATGGGGCCGGGAATTGACCCGCACCTGTACCGCCCGACCGCGCGCAACGTGCAGACCCTGCAAAATGCGGACATCATCTTTCGCGGCGGGCTGAACCTTGAAGGCAAGATGGGCGAGATCTTTGACCGCCTTTCCGCGCGCATCCCGGTGATTGCCATGTCCGAAGATATTCTAGAAAGCGAACTGCTGGACTTTCCGGCCTATCCGGGACACTTTGACCCGCACATCTGGTTTGATGTCAGTTTATGGTCAGCCGGCGTGAGCACCATTGCTGATGCGCTGGCTGAACTTGACCCGGAACACGCGGAAGACTACGCCGCAAATGCAGCCAGTTATTTACAAGAACTGGTCGCGCTGGATGCTTACGTGACCGAAGCCATTCAGACGATCCCTGAAGAACAGCGGGTCATGATCACCGCGCACGATGCTTTCCAGTATTTTGGCCGCCGCTACGGGATTGATGTAGCTGGCTTACAGGGTATCAGCACCGAAGCTGAAGCGGGCGTACAGGACGTTCAAAATCTGGTCAGTTTCATCGTTGACCGGCAAATCCCGGCGATCTTCGTAGAATCCAGCGTGCCAGCACGTACACTGGAAGCGGTGCAGGAAGCGGCGCGCGCGCGCGGCTGGGATGTGACCATCCCCGCAGAACTATTCAGCGACGCGCTGGGCAACGCTGGAACCGGCGAAGGTACATATGTGGGCATGGTGCTGCACAATGTAGCGGCGATTACCAGCGGATTAGGTGGCGCATTGCCGCCGCTGTCCGATGAACTGGCTGATTATCAGGACGTGCTCGACCGTGCCGTTCATACTGAGCGCGGGTGAAAGGTTAAATCATGTCTTATCACAAACACACTCGCGATGCGTCTTATGGCATTACGCGGCGTTTTCGCCGGGAACAAAAGATGCGAAAACAGCATAACAGTTCAATCTTTGTCAACCATCTTAGTTCGGCTATCGCCATCCTTGAAGCAATTTATGGTGAACCAGTAAGGACACCCCATGAGCATCAATAAAAGCTACCCCGCCATCAGCGTGAACGACCTGACGGTTGCCTATCAGGAAAAGCCGGTGCTGTGGGATATAGACCTTGAAGTACCTGCTGGCAGCCTGATGGCTGTGGTCGGGCCGAACGGCGCGGGCAAAAGTACGCTAATCAAAACTATTCTCGGCCTGATCAAGCCTGCATCTGGCGACGTTCGCGTTTTTGGAGCGCCCTATGCACGTCAGCGGCGGTTAGTAGCCTACGTACCTCAGCGCGGCAGCGTGGACTGGGACTTTCCGACCAACGCGCTAGATGTGGTAATGATGGGTAGTTACGGGCGGCTCGGCTGGATACGCCGTCCGGGAAAAGCTGAACGCGAACAGGCGATTGAATGCCTGAACAAGGTGAGCATGGCAGATTTTGCCTCCCGGCAGATCAGCCAGCTTTCAGGCGGGCAGCAGCAGCGCGTATTTCTGGCGCGGGCGCTAATGCAGCAGGCGGAAGTGTATTTGATGGACGAACCGTTTGCAGGTGTGGACGCGACCACTGAACATGCGATTTTGACACTGATGCGCGATCTGCAAACTCAGGGAAAGACCATCATGGTGGTGCATCACGACCTTGATACGGTTTCGGCGTATTTCGACAGCGTAACCATTCTGAACGTGCAGCGAATCGCCAGCGGACTGATGAAAGATACGCTGACGCCCGAAAACCTGCGTAAAGCCTATGGCGTACGCGGCGGCGTGAACCTGCCGTTTGCGCTGGCAGGGGACTAGGGGCAGGCGTATGGACATTGGAACGCTGATCAACCAGCTCTTTTTTGACTACACGTTACGCACGGTGGTACTCGGCTCGGCGATTCTGGGCATCGCCAGCGGGGTGCTTGGCTGTTTCGCGCTGCTGCGCCGCCAGAGCTTGCTCGGTGACGCGCTTTCACACGCCGCGCTGCCCGGCATTTGCCTCGCTTTCATCCTGAGCGGTCAGTTGAAATCGCCGCTGGTGCTGCTGCTGGGCGCGATGATTTCAGCATGGCTTGGCGCGATTTTCGTCACCGTGATCATCCGCAGCACACGCATTAAATCGGACGCAGCCATGGGCATTGTGCTGGTGGTCTTTTTTGGCTTTGGCTACGTGATTCTTTCACGACTGCAAGCTAGCGCCGGCGCCGGGCAGGCAGGGCTGGATCGTTATTTATTTGGCCGCGCATCTTCGATGCTGCAAAGCGACGTGGATACGATGGCTTTCCTGGCGCTGGTGGCGCTAGGCGTAACCTTACTGCTGTTCAAAGAATTTAAGCTGCTCTCGTTCGACCCTGACTATCTCTCGATCCTCGGCTTCCCTTCGCGGCTGCTGGATATAGTGCTGACCACGTTGATCGTGATCGCCATCGTGATCGGCCTGCAAACGGTGGGTGTGGTGCTGATGTCTGCGATGCTGATCGCGCCAGCCGCCGCCGCCCGCCAATGGACGAACCGGCTGAGCGTGATGATCGGCATCTCAATGATCATCGGTGTGTTCAG
>CAZBPB010000357.1:0-2512 GCA_964493565.1 uncultured Pleurocapsa sp.
TGGTCGACGCCATCGTCGCCGTGCCGCGACCGGGCTTGTTATAAACGGTATTCGTCACTCGCAGCAAACGCCCATCCAACCGGATCGTCACGCCGCGCTTCAAATCTCCCGCCAAAATCATTGGGTTCAAACCTCAAAATACACTGCTCAACTGAAAACGCATTATACAGAAATAATATGCAAATTCCAGACCGACACCCGTATAAACCTCGCATAGGGGGCATTTACGCTTTTCATCTGCGGTAGTATCAAAATACCTCAAGTAGCAGAGCGCCTAAATTCGCTATAATGACGAAGGCAATCAATGTGCTATACGCTGCATTAGGGGAAACCAATGGGTTCTGAACTGCTATCTACAATTGCATTTCGGCGCGAAGATATTCAGCAAATGCTGCAGGCACGCTCAAACGATGTACTCGTTCGCTTTGTACATTTTAGCGATACCCATATCAGCGCAGACCCGAATTACAGCCACGCCGAAGCCGATTACATCCCATCGGCTGGCGCGAGAGAAGTCGTCCGCCAGATCAACGCGCTGCCTTTTCAGCCTGATTTTGTAGTGCATGGTGGCGATGTGGTCTATGATCCTGACGATACCGCTTACGTTGCCGCGCGCGAAATTCTGAGCGAAATCCGCTTTCCGGTACATTACCTGATGGGCAACCACGACGAGCGCAATGGCTTTCAGCGAATCTTGTTGGGTCAGGCAGAAACCACGCCCAAGCACTACTATGAGTTTGAGGTGAACGGTGTGCAGTTTTTAGTGCTGGATAGCAACGCGCCCGCGCCGTTTGCTGGGGGTTCGCTCGGCAGCATCCAGTTGGAATGGGTGCGCGAAATTTGCGCCGCGCCGGACAGCCGCCCGCTGGTGGTTTTTGTACATCACAATGCTGTGCCTATCGGCGCGCCCTTCTGGGATGACTTCATGCGTATGGTAGATGGCGAGCAGTTTCATGCCTTCCTGCTGCCCGCAGCCAAACGACTGCGCGGCGTATTCTTCGGGCATGTGCATCAGGCTACTGAAACCTACCGCGATGGCATCCTGTATTCGTCTGTACCCAGCACATGGTATCAACTACACTGTTACCCCGGTCAAAGCGGTATTTCGCAGGATGAAGGCTCTGATCCCGGCTTTAACGTGATCACCATCAGCGCCGAGCAAACTTTTATCCGCCGCCACCGCTTTCACGTGCCGGAACATGGCATAAATCCCATCCCAAAACCGGGAACATAGAAATCACTTGCTAATAGGATTCGGGTTCAGGGTGACGGCTTCCCTAACGCCCCCGCCGTAATTCCTTGAAAACATCGCCTATCATCGCCTTGAAGGACTCCATGTGCCGCGCCTGTGCCAGAACGCTCAGGGGAATGTTCGGCTTGCGATCCGCACGGCTTTCATCTAACTGCTGGTCGGCGGGCAGCATGGTGTTGATGGTTTGCAGTGCCTTCAAACGGTGTTCGGGCAGGTCAAAAGGCGGAAACTCGGTGAAATATTGCAGCGGGATTTCGACAGCGGGCTGTTTGGGGAAGGCGCGCATCGAAAACACCACCACGCCGCCCAGCCCGATCTCTACATGGGCGTGAAAGGCGGGATTGGTACGCCCGCTGAAGGTAATGTTATCGGCGTTGCTTTTTGCCCACTGGAAAATTTCGCGGGCGACGCGGCTGTTTTCTGCGCCACCGGGAAGCTGCTCCAGATACTTGAAGAAGTTATGGCGGTTCGGGTCTGGCGAATTTTTGGGCGTGAGCTCTACGGGCGGCGGGTCAACCACCATCGTTTTCAGGCTGGCGAGCAGCTTTTTGAGCGCAGGTGCGCGCCGCTTGCGGAAGTCGCAAGCCTGACGGGTCATCAAGTGCAGCGCCAGCGGGGTATCGTCAAATCGGGCGATGAACAGCGGCTTATTCAAATCACGGGCTTTCAGCGTTTCTGCCTGCACCCATTCCGAAGTACGGGCATTTGTCGTATAGATGACCACCATGCCGGCGCAGCCGTTCACGCCTTTTTCGATTTCATCCAGCCACGTTGATCCATCAGGGATCGACTCAACATCTACCCAGCAGCGGTAGCCTGCTTCGCTCAGTTTGCCGGCGATATAGTCGGTTTGCCGGTGATCTTTAGTGCTGTGGCTGATGAACAGGTACGGCTGTTCCATGACCCTATCTTTCACGCGCACGGTGCTAAAAGCATTGTAACCGATAACCGGAGCGCGTGGATTGAATTTGAACCGCCAAAACACTAAAGAAGGCCAGAAAAACACCTTATAAAATTTCTGGCGAACTTGGCATCCTAGCGGTTCAAAGATAGCATTTCGCAATCGCATTCCAACCGGGACTCTTTAATTGAACCGTTCTGCCGGCGAAACCCCTGAACACCGTCAGGCGAAAGCCGATATTGCCGCCGCCTGCGTTCGCGCCGGATATACGCCGATCATGGAGGCAGTTGCCCCCGGATGGCGCGCCGACGTGTTAGCGCAACCGCCAGAAGGCTCGTTGTTGGGGCGCATCGCTTTCG
>CAZBPB010000357.1:2522-4386 GCA_964493565.1 uncultured Pleurocapsa sp.
CCTGATGCGCCAGAGGCGATATGCCGCTGACGGCGTGCGCGGGTGTTGGTTCTTTCGCCACCCACCGCGTGAATTGATGCGCCGTTCGGCATCGGCAGAAGGTGGCAAACGACTGAACGCCCGCTCCGATTTACCGCTGTTTCAACTGCTGGGCGCGGTTAACCGCACATTTCAGGTGGCGCTGAACGGTCAGCGTTATGGCGTGGAAACGTTCGTCTACGCGCTGCTCGCCCGCAAAATTCGTTTTTGCGCGCAGGCCGCCGCCGATCAAACCATGCTGCAAGCCGCGCTGATCACGCTGAACTGCCCGCAGTGCCAGCAGCCAATGACCGTCTGGCAGGTACGCCCACATGTTGCCGCCCGCTGTGGCGCGCCGGTAGACCTGCGTGATCCGGTTTGGGAAACGCAGCTTTCGTTTCATCCTTCGGTGATCGCAGCAGCACAGCAGGCAGGGACGCATCTGACAAACATGGCATTGGCGGGTGATGGCAGATTTGTTTGCCCGCATTGTGGGGGTAACAACGTTCTCGATGCGCTGCGGATGGCGCTGTATGGCACACACGCTCTGGCACAGGCTTTTGCTGTGGACAGCTTTCAAATCAGTCTTTCGTTAACGTCCGCGCTTCGCATTCCCTTCGCGCACTGGTGTTTTCCACCCCATGATCGTTTTTGCGATCTATAATGGTAGTTAACACCATGCAACCATTCTGGAAAGTTGGTGTTAAAATTCTTTAAAGAGTGTTTTTCGCTAAATCTTGCACATTCTATAGAACTGTTTTGGATGCAAGCCATGACAACCCCCGAATTGATAGTGAGAGCACTGCTGGTCGTGCTGGTGAGTTACCTCATCGGCTCCATTCCCACAGGCTACCTGTTTGCTAAATCGCGGGGGGTGGATATTTTCAAAGTGGGCAGCGGCAATATGGGCGCAACCAACGTAGCGCGCATCGGCGGTATGGGCTGGGGCATCGCCGTCTGGCTGATAGATGCCAGCAAGGGCATCATCTCCATTCTGGTGGCAACCACCATCATCTTGCCGCAGGATAAGGTGCTGGCGACTATGCTTGCGGCCATTTTCTCGATCATCGGACACAACTGGTCAATCTTCATCGGCCTGCTGACCGGCAAAATTCGCGGCGGCAAAGGCGCGGCAACCGCTTTTGGCACGCTGATCATCATTTTGCCGGTGTATGTGGTCGCCGGAATGCTACTTTTGGGCGGTTTCATCATCGCCCGCACGCGTATTGTATCTTTAGCCGTGCTGGTAATGTTCTCGATGGCGGCACTGGCGATGGTGGTGCTGCTGGGCTTGCAGCTTGCCCCGTGGCCGTATACTGTCGGTTCGCTGATCATCGTGGCAATTGTGTTCTACCGCTTCCGCGACAACATCAAGCGCCTGCAAACTGGCACCGAGCGCCGCTTAGGCGATCCGGCGTAGAGAAACCATCTCATCCCCTGACCCCTTCTCCCTCAAAGCAGGGGAAAAGGTATCACGTGTTGGAAGTTGAAGGGCGGTTCGCGAACCGCCCTTTTTGATTCCTCTGGCTGCCACCGGAAATTGAAAACAGGACGAAATACGCCGACAAAGCAGTAATAATCCGGTTCTTACAGGGTTTGTCTTTCCGAACTTGCTAGAACAAAATATCTAATTTATAGTGTTTACCAACCGCACATCAATTTTGAGGATGCTGAACAATGGCTGACGAACGCAATTTTGCCCCTGAATGGCAAAGTATGATCACCAATTTAGAAAAGAGCAGCGGCAAAACTATTGATGAATGGCTGAAAATTGCCCGTGAAAGCGGCTTGAGCAAACATGGCGAACTGGTGACTTATTTGAAAAGCACTTACGGAATCGGTCATG
>CAZBPB010000358.1:0-4384 GCA_964493565.1 uncultured Pleurocapsa sp.
CTCTACAATACTAAAGAGATCGCGGGGCGCCCCCTGACGTTCGCGTTTCACTTTCTCGATAATGGCGCGTATTTCATCTTTACCAGCAGACACGGCGGAAAGTTCGTAATAATCCCGCCCGGTTTGGCGCGCAATGATCCGCGCCAGCGTGGTTTTGCCCACGCCCGGAGGCCCCCAAAGGATCATCGAATAAACTTTGTTGGTCTGAATAATCTGGTATAACGGCTTGCCCGGAGCAACTAGATGCGATTGACCGACAAATTCATCCAGCGTCTGCGGGCGGATTCTATCTGGTAAAGGGCGCAGTGCGTCAGGTTGTGGAGTAGGTTCTGGTTGATATGGGCGCGAACGACTTTTCATGTTCGGCTTCCTTTGTGCTTTAGGCAGATGGTCATTATACTCTAGCCAAAAATAGCCTGTGTATTTAGCAATTTGATATGTATCTGGAGCAGTTATTGTGACCGAAGAACTTGGGTTAAATATTGAGCATCACGATGGAATAAGCACACTGCGTGGCGGTGGGATGAATCGCCAGTGGAATGGCATCCACTATAAACAGGGGCTTTCGGGTAAGAATGTAAATGCGCAGGGCTTATCCATGAACGTTGCAACTATTCCGCCCGGCGCGGTGGCGAAGGCGCACATTCATGACGGTTTCGAGGTGATGCTTTATATTCTAGAAGGTCACGTTCGCCACATCTTCGGACCCGGTTTGAAAGAGACGCTGGAAAATGAGGCGGGCGATTTTATTTTTATCGAACCGGGCGTACCTCATGAAGTCTATAACATGAGCGATACAGAACCTGTTGTAGCCATTGTTGCCCGGTCTGCAGCCGATGAGTGGGATAAAATCTTGCCTTACGACCCCTCTAGCGATTCATAAACCTGAATAATTTCTCATAACAGAGGGGCTGCATGCTTTCGATTGTTCGTGCCTGTGCGGTAGTCGGTTTAGACGGGCATATTGTCGAGGTTGAAACCGACTTCAACCCGCGCGCTCACATTCCTTCATTTATTATTGTTGGCCTTGCAGACGCTGCCGTAAAGGAAAGCCGTGAACGTGTGCGGGCGGCAGTAAAGAACAGTGGCCTGCAATTTCCTCCCAAGGGCTTCGTTGTTAACCTCAGCCCCGCGGATCTCCCCAAGACCAGTACAGCATATGATCTGGCGATTGCCGTGGGTGTGTTGGCTTCTACTGATCAGGTGCCTCTGAAACCGCTTGAATCCGCGTTGTTCATCGGTGAGCTTTCACTTGATGGCAGCGTACGGCATGTGGGTGGTGTTCTATCCATGGCTTACGCTGCTTTACAAGCGGGAATTACGCATGTCTTTGTTCCTGTCGAGGATGCGCCGCTCGCTTCGTTTGTCCCGGATTTGACCATTATCCCTGTGGAAACGCTGGCTCAACTGATTGAGCATTTATATGGCATGAATCCCATTCCTGCCTATAGCCGCGCTAATGCGCCAGAACTAGAAAACCCAGTAGATTTCGGCGGGATAACGGATTTTGCTGATGTACGCGGGCAAGAGCATGTTAAGCGTGCGCTCGAAATTGCTGCTGGTGGCAATCACAACATCTTGCTAAGCGGGCCACCAGGCACTGGCAAAACTTTGCTGGCGCGCGCACTTCCCGGAATCTTGCCATCGCTTTCGATGGATGAAGTGCTGGAAGTCACGCGTATTTACTCGGTGGCTGACCTGCTTACAGGTGGTCGTCCGTTGGTGCACCAACGACCATTTCGCGCCCCACATCATACCATTAGCTATGCCGGGATGATCGGCGGTGGCAGTATTCCAAAGCCGGGGGAGGTAACCCTTGCGCACCGTGGAGTGCTTTTTCTCGACGAAGTGACTGAAGCACCCGGAAGATTGCTTGATCTTTTGCGACAGCCGATTGAGGATAAGATTGTCACTAGCAGCCGCGCCAATGCTTCGATGACTTACCCCGCGAATTTTCTGCTTGTCCTCGCAATGAATCCGTGTCCCTGTGGATATTACGGCGATCCAGTGCGTGCTTGCACCTGCACGCCGACAATGATTGCGCGTTATCAGGCGAAAATATCAGGCCCGCTGCTGGATCGTATTGATCTCTATGTTGAAGTGCCGCGTGTGGATTATGATAAGCTGATGAACGGTGCAAAGTCTGAACTATCTAGTACTGTACGCGAAAGGGTTGAGAATGCTCGTGGCATTCAGCGGGAGCGCTTTTCAGAATCGCGCGGTGTTTTCGCTAATTCGGACATGGGACTAAAGGAAGTTGAGGAATTTTGCATACTTTCTAAAGATGCAAAGCAGCTTCTGGAGCTTTCAGTGAAACGGATGCAGCTAAGTGCGCGGGCATACCATCGAATCCTAAAACTTGCGCGCACGATTGCCGATCTGGGTGAGTCTGAACGCATCGAGATGGCACATGCAGCAGAAGCGGTGCAATACAGGCCAAAGCAATACGCTGGATAACCCGATAGTTTCTATCAAAATTGGTTTGGCGCAGCGATTTTCCAGAGAGGATCAGCCTTCGAAGTATGCGCGTGTTTCGGCAACGCTATCCTGTTGCGTAGGGCTAAGCATTGACCAGAATTGTTCAGGGGTGGTAATACGCCGGGCGGACGTCTCAGCATAGCGCCTGAGCCACTCAAAAAATGCATCTGTTCCCAGATCCTGTCGCAGTGCTTGCAGCATTTTCGCGCCATTCAAGTAAACAGCGTTGATGTAGGGGCGGGGCGCTTCGAATTGATATACTGTGCTATTCACGGGCAAACCGGAATAGTCAGGTGGGACGAACGTGCCTACACGGAAATCCCACCACCAATCATGCAGGTCGGGATAAAACTCATCCAGGAATATTAGTTCACTGTATGTTGCGAGCGCCTCATCTAAAAATGGGTGGTTTGCTTGATCGTTGCCGACGCTGGCATACCACCATTGATGTGCCACTTCATGCACCGTGATCAAGAATAAATATGATGCTGGTGTACCCGGGTAACTTCGAAACCAATCGCCCCCCACAAATACCAGACCGGTATATTCCATACCATCCGGAAAGTCACCCTGAACAATCACTAACCTCTCATAAGGATACTGGCCAAAGAGATCGCTGTACATTTCAACAGCGCGGGCCGCTGCCTCTAGGGCATGTGCCGGCCCATACAGATTGCCATTTTCGCCGGGCACAATTGCGTCTTCAAAGGAAATCATTTCAACGACGATACCGTTGGCTGTGGTTTGCGAAGTGTGTGATGCTCCGATGTTTAGGCTAAACGCAAAGTCGCGGCTGTTTTCAAAACGGATACGAAATTCGTTCTGCCCGATTTGGTCAATAGTTCCCGGAGCAGCAATATCCAGATCATCAGGCGCATCCTCGATATCTATGCTTATATCCCAGTTTGCTGGATCAGCCACGATCTGCTCGCCAATCGCTGTGACCGGATGAATGACCCAACTGCCATTTTGTCGCGCGGTCAGAAAGGGAAGGGCGTTTCCAAAATTAAGTTGGCGTGGGCTGTAGCCAAAATATCCGCCGATACCGGATGCCCCCTCGCCGATAACAGGTAGCACAAGTTGAAACGACATCTCAACCTCTACTGGACACCCCGGCGGCAGGGGGTGTGGCAAGCTGATTGTCATTTGCCGCCCCGTCAGCTCGTAAACAGGCGCTTCTTGTCCATCCACTAACAAACTATCCAGCGTAAATGCGGCAGGCACACGATTCGCCTCAATATCA
The DNA here is from genome assembly GCA_964493565.1 of uncultured Pleurocapsa sp. GTDB lineage: Bacteria > Chloroflexota > Anaerolineae > Aggregatilineales > Phototrophicaceae > Flexifilum. The sequence continues at coordinate 3,722 of CAZBPB010000358.1, forward strand.
AAGACAATTTCTCCCAGAGTTTCGCCGGTTAGATTCAGATAATCCGTTGTTTGTATTATTTCTGCGCTGCGCCGGGAAAAGGAGATATTGATGTCTGCTGTGTGGGTGACGGAGGTTGACCCGGCTGCTGGAGGGCATTCCCGTTCGGGTGCCGCTGGTGAAATGCTTTCCTGTGCTTCTTCTGTGCTGGCAGTTGCCGGAATTGGTTGAAGTGTTCGTTCAACTGATGGCATTGTCAATTCTTGGACGACTCGAACGGTTGTTGACGTGGGTGGAATCGAAACAGAAGCCGGAGACTTGCAGGCAAGTAAGAGTACGGATGGAAATAAGATCAGGGCGATGTTCATAAACTTCATATTGTGAATTCTGCCTGAATTCCAACGCTGGTTCAACTACGCGTCCCCGCCGCCGTAACAAACCATGAACGAGTGTGTTATCCTTATCGGATGTCATTCAATTTGAGGAGGGAAAGTAGATTTGGAACAGAACTCACTACGTGATCAAATCACGGGTCTTATCCAACTTACGCGTTGGAAAGAATATGTCCCGTTTGTAATTCCTCTAACCTTGCTCGGCGCGCTCCTGGCTACGAGTTCGAATGGAGCTTATCTCGATTGGCGGCTGATCCCGGTAACGCTCGCGAATATCCTCGCTGTTGCTTAC
>CAZBPB010000359.1:0-4369 GCA_964493565.1 uncultured Pleurocapsa sp.
CGTATTCGCCATTTGGATGATTTGATGGGGGCGCTGGCGGGGGATCGCGCTGGCAACGCAGTACCCGCTTCAGTTGTACGCGGCGGGCAAATACAAGAACTGACAGTAACCATTGGAGAACGCGAGTAATGGCGAACCTGTTTAGCACGCTGAATGCTGAAGTGGCAGAGTTGATCTCTGTCGTTCAGCAAAGCGTAGTCGCAATTCGGGATGAGCGTCGCCAGAGTATCGGGGCGGGGACGATCTGGCATGAAGAAGGCTTAATCGTTACGAACGCTCATGTTGCCCGGCACGGCGTGGTAAACATTGTATTAGGAGACGGCAGCGGGCTGCGCGCGCAGGTGATTGCTCGTGATGATGAGCGTGATCTTGCTGCACTTGCGGTAGATCCGGACAAGGATAGACCGCTTCCGACTATACAGGTGGCAAAAGGTGGCGTGCCGCAGCCCGGTCAATGGGTATTTGCAGTTGGGCATCCCTGGGGGGTGCACAATGCTGTTACGGGTGGTGTGGTGATAGGCCGAACACCCGCCCTGCCAGATTTACCACGCTTTCGCAATGACTGGGTCGTTGCTGATCTGCACTTGCGCCCCGGCAATTCAGGCGGGCCGTTGGTGAATACGCGTGGTCAGTTAGTCGGGGTGAACACGATGATCACCGGCCCAAACGTTGGCATCGCCGTTTCGGTTGAAACGGTCAAAGACTTTTTGCAGCAAACCATTGGTCGCGCGGCTGTTCCCTCCGCGCCAGTGGTCTAAAAGCCCGAACTTCAGTAGGCACAAAGATCACAAAATGCGCTCAGTTTGTGATCTTTGTGCTTTTAGATTCAAAATCTTTTGTATGTCCCGAACATTGCGCCCGACCGGAAGTTGCGCGAAAATTACGCGATCTGACTCAGACAATGTGTAGTTTCGGCAGGGAACGCGATGGCAAACGCGGCGGACACAACCGGCGAATTAAGTGCAGTAACGATTGACAGCGCCTTGCGCGCGGATATTCGGCATTTAGGCGGCTTACTGGGCGATATTATTCGCGAACAGCATGGCGACGAAGCCTTCAATCTGGTTGAAGATGTGCGCGCCCGCGCAAAAGAACGACGCAAAAATGACCCTAACGGCGCTGGAACGCTGCTGCCTGCTATTGAGAATCTAGACCCGCAGCGGCTTCGCGTGCTTATTAAAGCCTTTAGCAACTACTTTCAATTGATCAATATTGCCGAAGACTTACAGCGAATCCGGGTGTTACGCCAGCGTGAAGCTGATGGGCGACTGGATGAAAGCATTACAGCGGCAGTGGGTGTTCTCCGCGATTCTGGCATGAACGCCGCGGAAATGCGCGATCTGCTGAATGAAATTCGCATTCGCTTAGTAATGACTGCCCATCCCTCTGAAGCCAAGCGGAAAGAAGTGCTGATCAAGTTGCAGCAGGTAGCTTTGATGCGGGCACGCGCTGATCTTGATGAATTGCTGCCGCGTGAACGGCGGCAGCTTGAAGCAGCGATCTATGAAGAAATCGAGGAATTATGGCAAACGCGACCAACCCGCTCCTCGCGCCCGAGCGTAATGGACGAGGTGGATTTTGGTGTCCATTTCCTGACTACTGAAATTATGGATCGCACCATTGATATTTACGATGACCTGCAATATGCGCTGGAAACGGCATATCCAGACGAAGATTGGTCAAATTTGCCGCCCGTATTAGGGAATGCCTCGTGGATTGGCGGTGATCGTGATGGTAACCCTAACGTGACCGCCGACGTCACGCTGGAAACGCTGCGCACCATGCGGGAAGCTGCGCGGGAAATGTACCTTGAAGAAATATCGCTTCTAAAAACACACTTCACCCAATCGCTAGACGAAGTTGCAGTATCAGCCGCGCTGATGGATCGGGTTCAGGCAGCCTTTGGCTATGATCGTTCGGGAGATGAAATTTACGCGCTTTTCATGCGAGAGGTATACCGTCTCTTGAGCGAAGATAAGTATCTGAGTGGGGATGAATTTCTGGCAGATTTGCTGCTGGTTCAGATTAGTTTGCTTGAAAACAAAGGCTTTTATGTCGCTAACGGAATGCTGAGACGGCTGATTTTGAAAGTTCGGTTGTTCGGGCTGCATCTCGCCCCGTTGGATATCCGCGAAGATGCGCGGTTGCAGCGCACCGCCGTTGATGAGATGTTCCGTAGTTACGGCATTTGCGAGTCGTTCAATACGCTGGATGAAATTGAAAAACAGGCACTCCTGACCCGTGAAATTAAGAGTTCACGTCCATTATTTCCGCTTGTACCATCATTTTCAGATACGACCAATCGCATCATCGCCACATGGCGTATGGTGGCGACGGCGCACCGTCGTTATGGCAAAGCGGTGATTGACAGCGTGATTTCCAGCATGACCATGTCTCCTAGCGACGTGCTGATCATGCTGATGTTTGCTCACGAAGTTGGCGTCTGGCAAGACGTTGATCTGGTTCCGTTGTTTGAAACGATTGACGATTTGAAGGGTGCGCCAGAGATTATGCGCAGCCTGTTCACGAACGAGATTTATCACAGGCATCTTGAGGCGCGGGGAATGCGCCAGCAGGTGATGTTGGGCTATTCCGACAGCAACAAAGACGGTGGCTATTTCTCATCCAACTGGAATTTATATCTGGCGCAGCAGTCATTATCTGAAGTGTGTACGGAGCATGAAATCAAACTTGAGTTATTTCATGGTCGCGGCGGCAGCATTGGTCGCGGCGGCGGCCCCGCGAATCGTTCAATTCTTTCACAGCCCCCGCGCTCTTTACATGGCAGGCTGAAGATCACCGAACAGGGCGAAGTGATTGCGTACCGTTATAGCAACGCGGAAATTGCCCGCCGACATTTGCAGCAGGTGATGAATGCCGTAATGCTGGCAACCGCAAAGCGTTCTCTTTCAGAAGTGCAGCCTGAATGGCGCAAGGTGATGAACGTGCTTTCAGTTGCCAGTCAGAATGCCTACCGTGATCTGGTATATGAGACTCCCGGATTTGAAAGTTACTGGCAGCAGTCTACGCCGATCAATGAATTGGCGCGCATGCCTATCGGCAGTCGCCCTGCCAAGCGCAGCAAAGGCGGTTTTGAAACAGTGCGCGCCATTCCTTGGATTTTCTCGTGGATGCAGAGCCGTGCGATCATTCCGAGCTGGTTTGGAGTCGGCACGGCTTTGGAAACCTTCTGTAATACTTCACCGAACGGGCTGGATGTGTTGCGCAAGATGTTCCGCGAGTGGCGCTTCTTCCGGGCATTGGTTGAAAATGTTGAGCTTGACCTCGCCAAAGCTGATATGGGTATCGCTGGATTGTATGCATCGCTGGTTACAGATGATGCGTTGCGAGAGCATATTTTCTCTCAAATCAAATCTGAACATGCCCGCGCATGCGCGAATATCTGCCTGATTACAGGTGAAAATTATCTGCTGGAACGCTCACCTGTAATGCAAATTTCGATTGAGCGGCGCAACCCGTATGTTGACCCGCTCAATTTCATTCAGGTGGTACTACTCAAACGCTTGCGCACGCTGTCGCCCGGCACCGCTGAGCATGAAACGCTGCTCGATCTGGCGCTGGCAGCCATCAACGGTATCGCCGCAGGCATGAAGACAACAGGCTAGCGGAATCCCCCTGCTAAACGTCGTATTAGCAGCACGCAATTGATTCGCCCCGGCTGGCACTGCACAGGCGCAAATGAAACCTGCGTATAGATTTCGACGCGCGGCGTATTCGCTTGCCCGATCCGGCTGATACCCTGAAGGACTGGTACCGGCGGCGGATTAAGCACCACGATACCCGGCAGATTGGGCGTCGGCGTTAAGGCAATCGTGCTGGTTGGCGAAGGCTGCACAGCCGCAGGCGTCGCCGTAGGTGCAGGCGTCGTTTCGCCAAGCAGAATAGCGTTGCTGGAGCCGTCTGTTATCTGCTCAATAGCAGGCGGCGTCGTAGGTGTAGGACTCGCTTCGCCAAGCAGAATAGTGTTGCTGGAGCCGTCTGTTATCTGCTCTATGGCGGGTGACGCCGTAGGTGCAGGCGTTGCTTCGCCAAGCAGAATAGTGTTGCTGGAGCCGTCTGTTATCTGCTCTATGGCAGGCGGCGTTGTAGGTGCAGGCGTTGCCTCGCCAAGCTGAATAGTGTTGCTGGAGCCGTCTGTTATCTGCTCAATAGCAGGCGGCGTCGTAGGTGCAGGCGTCGCTTCGCCAACACTAATGGTGTTGCTGGAACCGTCTGTTATCTGCTCAATAGCAGGCGAGGCGGTAGGTGCAGGCGTTGCTTCGCCAACGCTAATCGTGTTGCTGGAGCCATCGGTGATCTGCTCTATGACAGGCGAGGCGGTAGGTGCAGACGTTGCCTCGCCAAGCTG
>CAZBPB010000360.1:0-4366 GCA_964493565.1 uncultured Pleurocapsa sp.
TGATAAACCGCTCGGCGCGTGTTTGCATGCGAATCACGCGATAATGACGATACATCTTCTGATATAAGAATGCTTTCAATTCACGGCTGTATTCGCTTACTGTTTCGCTATAACGAACAACTCTTTCAGGGTAGCTTTGAATAGCAATGCTGTCCTGCGGGTTCAATTTCTCAAGTTCAGCGTTGGTCGCAAAAACGGCATCATCAACACAAATGCCCACGAGTTCCCGCACAAGTATGTGCCGCATCATTTCGTCAATTGAATGCGAGTCCCAACCGCGCCGATCACAAATTACACGCCAGATAGCAAGCTGGTTGAGGTCGGAAGGCGTAATCAACCCCGCGTTCAAGCCATCGTCCAGATCGTGGGCGTTGTATGCGAGCGAATCTGAAAAATCTGCAATTTGTGCCTCAATGCTCGGGCCAAGTTCTGAAGTCAATCCCACAGCAGCGCTGACATCAATAGTTGTCTCGTGCTTGGCGATACCGTCCAGTGTTTCCCGGGTTAAATTCAATCCATTCCAACCGGGATAGCGCTGCTCCAGTTCTGTCACCACTCGATAAGACTGGAAATTGTGGTTGAAGCCGCCTTCGTCTTTCATCAATCTGTTCAATGCCCGCTCCCCTGCATGACCGAAAGGAGGATGGCCAAGATCATGCGCAAGGCAAATCGCCTCGACCAAATCTTCATTGACACCCAGCGTACGGGCAATCGTGCGGCCAATCTGCGCAACTTCCAGCGTATGAGTCAAGCGTGTCCGGTTGTAATCTCCTTCATCGTTAACAAATACCTGCGTTTTATATTCCAACCGACGAAATGCCGCCGAATGCAATACACGATCACGATCTCGCTGAAACGAAGTGCGATAACGCGGTTCTTCTTCAGGATACTTACGTCCGACACTGTTTTTGCTGAGCGTCGCATAAGGAGCAAGCCCTCTGGCTTCCCGTGCTTCTAGCGATTCACGATCAAAAAACATAGCTTAGGACGCTCCTTTGACTGAATAACGCGCTTCCCATGATATAATTCTAATCGGAAAGCTTTCTAGCGGTGGAGCAATATCAGGATGGACGTACAACAAACCGCCCGAATGATCGAATGGCTGGATGAAGAACGCCGCCGCGATAAGACGGTGATTGCCACTTTACAGGAACGACTGGCACAACAACAAGAAGTCATTGAAACCTTATCACGAAGAATAAACGGTATCGAGTCTGATCAGACGACGCTGCGTACACAGGTAATGCCGTCGGGTAAGGATACCGAAATATTAGAGCAAATGCGCAAAGAAATGCATCAAATGCTCGAAGCGATAGAAGCCAAGCGCCTCGCAGCCGAACGCGAAGCAGAACGACGCGCGGATCTGGGGCGCGAAACTGCGGCACGGCCTGTGCGCGAGTTGAGCGAAAAAATCACAAAGCTGGAGCGGCAGACGACAGAACTACCCGCAATTTCGGTTGAGAAAGATCGCCTTGCCAGCACAGTAGCCACACTGCAGCAGCGCGTTGAAGATCTGTTCAAGCGGCTTGAGGAGCCAGATCGTCGGTTGGCATTCCTCGAAGAACAACGGCGCACAGATTCCCGCCGTTTAAGCGAAATTGAATCTGAACTACCGGAAGTGCGTAAGCAGTTTGATGGTATTAAACCGAAAATCACCCTTCTGGAAGATCTGTCACTACGCAATGAGCGAAAAGTGCAGGATGTTACCAACGGTGATCGTGAACGCCGCGAACAGATTCAGCAGTTTATTGACCAGCAAACGCTTTTATTGCAGCAGCGTGATACGCAGGTCACGGACTTGATGAAGCGCTTTGCTGAAAACGATGATGCCATGAAACGCAATATGGAACGATTTGAGACGTGGGCAGAAGCCTACCGTGAAATGAAGCGCATCATTGATGATTTCGAGCGTATCGGCGATCGTCTAGAACGCCGTATCAACGAAGTTGCGGAAATGCAGCGGCTTAGCGAAGACCGCTTCCGTCAAGAATGGAATGACTGGCGTTCTGAAGACCAAAAGCGCTGGAAAACCTTCACCCTCTCTACTGACGAGGTATGGAAACAGCATGACCGTGACTTTGAGAAGTTCATGCAGCGCATGGGCGACATGGAAGGCCAGTTCCCACCGCTTCAGGACAGCCTGAATCGATTATGGAACCTTGAACGGGAACGCGCGCAGCTTTACCGCGAGCGCTATCAATCGCTCTTATTGCAACATGACGTTAGCGCGGGTAATGCACCTCCGGCGCCGGTGCCGAATAGCCAGCTCAATTCATCTGTCCGTTCTACCGGTGAAACCAGCGCGATCAATGCTGGTCAAAGCAATACCAACGGAACAGCGTCCACAGCGCGCAATGGCAGCAGTTGAGGTCTTGATTCAGCGTAAACTATCTTTTAGACCCTCTCCACCCATAAATGAGGGTCTAAAAGTTTACATTTCTCGCTCAAAATCCTTATCAATGACTGAAGCTATTCTACGCTGAAGCCCAGCCCGGACGTACCGACTCAATCGGTTCGGTGGGCATTTCACCAACGTTTATGCGCACGATATTCGCGCCAAGGGCATTTAGCTTTTCCTCAACGTTCTCGTAGCCTTTGTCAATTTGCTGGATGTTGGAAATGCGTGTTTCGCCACGGGCCGCTAAGGCTGCTAGCAGCAGCGCCATTCCCGCGCGTATATCCGGACTGGAAATATAAGGGACACCCCGCAACGAGGTTGGTCCCTGCACCAACACGCGATGCGGGTCGCATAAGGTGATGCGCGCACCCATCCTTGAAAGTTTATCCGTGAAGAAAAACCGGCTTTCGTACATCCAATCATGAAACAGCACGCTACCAGCACATTGAGTCGCCATTACCAGTACAATGCTCATTAGGTCGGGGGGAAAAGCGGGCCACGGCTGAGCTTTCAAGATTGGAATACGATTTCCTAAATCGGGGGCGATTGTTAGCGATTGATGCGCTGGAACAAAGACATCCTCACCTTGTATTTCAAAACGAACGCCTAGACGATCATATGCCAGACCGATCATTTCCAGATGCTGAGGATCGGACTGACGAATCAGTATGCTTCCACCGGTCATCGCAGCCGCGCCAATATAGCTGCCGACTTCCATGAAGTCTGCGCCAACTCGCGCTTCCCCGCCATGCAGTCTTTCAACACCCGTAATGATCAGACGGTTTGAGCCAACCCCCTCGATCTGCGCGCCGAGCTTATTGAGCATCAGGCATAGATCTTGCACGTGAGGTTCGCTGGCAGCGTTTTTGAGGGTGGTAGTGCCCTTTGCCAGTACAGCCGCCATGATCGCGTTTTCGGTTGCTGTCACACTGGCTTCAAACAACAAAATATCCGCGCCGCGCAGTTCAGCGGCTTTCATAGTAAACGCGCCGCCGTCATATTGAATGTTTGCCCCAAGACGCCGCAGCGCCGAAATATGTTGGTCGAGTCGGCGTTCGCCAATCGCATCACCACCCGGTACGGGCAATCGCACTTCACCACAGCGCCCAAGCATCGGGCCAGCCAGAACGATGCTCGCGCGAAGTTTCTGAGCGAGTCTGGCGTCAACCTCTGTAGAAGTAACATTTCGAGCGTGTACACGCATCGTGCGCGGCGCAATCCAGTCAATAACCACGCCCAGACCGCGCATAATTTCCGCTAATACCCGCACATCGCCAATATCTGGCATATTGTGCAGAATTACCGGCTCCTCTGTGAGTAAACAGGCAGGCAACAATTTCAATGCGGCATTCTTGTTGCCGCCCACAGTAATCTCACCGTTTAAAGGATGTCCCCCCTCAATCACAAACTGCTGCATCAGAACGCCTCTAAATGAATTCGCACGGGATCACCCGCTTTCACGTTCAAGTGGTGGGCGGCATGACCATTTCGTAAAGCAATCTCCAAAAACCCTTCACTGCCAACCAAAGCCCCAATTTCCCCACCAAGCATAGCTGCGTAGGTTTTGACCAATCGGGAGACCTGTCCTGCGATTGTTATTGTCAATTTTCGCACATCCAGAATCACCGGCGCGGACGAATGACCAAAAGCAGGTTGAAGTGTCAGCCGATTCTCATCCATCCAACTTAACCTGCCTACATTGGTGATGATATTGCCGAAAGCATCAATATCCCACACATACCCGGTAATCATATCATCAGAAATTTCACATTCGGGCAGCCTCAATTGGATGAGGTTATCCACTTCACGGCCCAACGACGTAAGAGCAGTGCCGCTGGCAAGATACGCTGCTGCCGGGGCAAATATATCACGTCCGTGAAACGTCACGCTTGCGTTAGGTAATTGGTATTGGCTGTTTGTAAGTTCAACTGCAACAGGACGCTCATCGGATGCGGCTAAAACATAAGT
>CAZBPB010000361.1:0-4361 GCA_964493565.1 uncultured Pleurocapsa sp.
CACGAACGCGCCATAAGCCTCAATGCGGGTCACTTTTCCGGTATAAATGCGTCCGATTTCCGGCTCTTCGGTCAAGCCGCGAATTTCCGCCAGCGCCTTGTTCACCGACGTGCCATCGGGCGCAGCAACGAACACAGTGCCGTCTTCCTTGATATCTACGGTCACACCGTGACGTTCTTGAATACCACGCACGTTCTTACCGCCGGGGCCGATCAGCGCACCGATCTTCTCTGGATTGATGCGTACCGATTCCATACGCGGTGCGTAGTCGCTCAACTGCTGCCTGGTCGCAGGGATAGCCGTCAGGATCACATCCATGATGATCATCCGCGCATCATGGGCCTGTGCCAACGCCTGCGCCATGACCGCATCGCTCACGCCGGAAATCTTAATATCCATTTGCAGCGCGGTGATGCCTTCAGTGGTACCAGCAACTTTGAAATCCATGTCACCGATATGATCTTCAAGACCCTGAATGTCGGTTAACACGGCAACTTTATCGCCTTCCTTGATCAAGCCCATGGCGATACCCGCCACCGGACGCTTGATCGGCACGCCGGCATCCATCAGCGCCAGCGTGCTGCCGCAAACACTGGCCATCGAAGTGCTGCCGTTGCTGCTCACCGCTTCGCTAACCAGCCGAATCGTATAGGGGAACACATCTTCGCCGGGGATCATGGCGCGCAGCGCCGCTTCTGCCAGCGCCCCATGCCCGATCTCACGGCGCTTCGGCCCGCGTAACGGATAGGCTTCGCCGGTGCTGAACGGCGGCATATTATAGTGATGCAAATAGCGCTTACTCTCTTCAGGGCTTAACGAGTCAATTTCCTGCGCGTCGCGCGGCGTGCCCAGCGTGGCAAATGTCAAAACTTGCGTTTGCCCGCGCTTGAACAGTCCCGTACCGTGAACACGCGGCACAATGCCAACTTCCGCCGCTAACGGGCGAATTTCAGTGGTGCTGCGGCCATCCGGGCGCACGCCATCTTCAACGATGCGGCGGCGCACTTCCTGCGCGACAACCTCATTGAACGACTCTTTGACGTGCTTGATTTCCACAATCGCATCACCTGCCAACTCAAGGTTGCGGGCGATGTATTCTTCAACCAGCGGCTCGCGAATGGCTTCCATCGCCTCGTTGCGGCCTGCGCGGTCAGTTGTGGTCAGCAGCACATTACGTACTGCATCGCGAGTCTTCGCCGCAACTTCTTCCAGAATGGCAGTATCGATCTTGCCAGAAGCATACGTGTTCTTTTCTTTGCCGATGGCAGCGCGCATTTCCAGTTGAACCTGAATCAGCGGCTGAATTGACTGATGCGCGAGGCGCAGCGCCTCCAACATGATATCTTCGGGAACTTCATCAGCCGCACATTCCACCATGTTGATGGCTTCCGCGGTGCCGGAAACGCGCAGATCGAGGGTGCTGTTGGGCATCTGCGACAGCGTGGGGTTAACCACCAGTTGGCCGTCAATCAAGCCAATGCGAACGCCGCCAACCGGCCCATTCCAGGGCACATCGCTGATCATAATAGCGGCGCTGGCAGCGGCAATCCCCAGCATATCTACCTGATGTTCCTGATCGTGAGAGAATGCCGAGAGGATAATCTGCACTTCGTTACGCATATCATCCGGGAATAATGGGCGCAGGGTGCGGTCAACCACACGCGAGGTCAAAATTGCCTGTTCACTGGGGCGGCCTTCACGGCGAAAGAAACTGCCCGGAATACGTCCAGCGGCATATAACTTCTCTTCAAAATCCACACTCAGGGGGAAGAAATCAATCCCCTCACGCGTTTGCTTGCTCATGGTGGCGGTGGCGAATACAACCGTATCGCCCAGGCGAATGGTAACTGCCCCGCCAGCCTGTTCAGCCAGCTTGCCGGTTTCAATGACGATATCATCATTGCCCACGCGCACGTTAAAGCGATACGTGGTTCCCATGGGGCTTTGAATTGTTTCCATAAAACGTGTCTCCTTGCGCACTCCTGGCGCTATATACGACACGCCCGGTGCCCAGAAACTGGAGATTGACGCCAAATTACGTTCTTGGCCTCAGGCTCCAATCTCTGCTCCACCGGGCATGTAATTCCTTTATAAGCCGCCACGCGGCGGCTTAGACCCAAATGTGGGCAGTGGTGAACATCAGGGATAATAACCTCACCCCGCTGCGCTGCGCTTAGCTTCCCCTCTCCGTGCACGGAGAGGAGATTGAGGGGTAAGGTCATAAAAGGCACCATCCTTATAATTCACCACTCGGCAAATGTGTTGGCGAGCTGATGAGAATTAACGGCGCAGCCCCAACTTCTGCAAGATGGCGCGGTACGCTTCCGGATCATGCTGGCTTAGATACTTCAGGTGACGGCGACGCTGGCCGACCAGCTTCAGCAGGCCACGACGTGAACTCTGATCCTGTTTGTGAGCGATCAGGTGGTCGGTCAATGCCTGAATACGGGTGGTCAGGATGGCGATTTGCACTTCCGGGGAACCGGTATCGCCTTCATGACGACCATAAGTCTTGATAACTTCCGTCTTTTGAGTCTTGGTAATGCTCATGCTGTTCTATGTCCTTTGTCTAGTCACCAGAAGGGCTGGACAGCGAAGCCCATCGGTCAACACTGATCTACAATCCGTCATTATAGCAGAATGATAATAAGCGGCTAGGGGGGATGTAAACCGAGAGATGATAACCTCACCCCTCATTGTCCTCTCCGTGCACGAAGAGGGGAAGAAAGATTGAAGAACGGGCGCAGCGTGCTGCGCCCCTACGGACGGGTTTGAGGGCGGGAAATTCTGTTATGTTCAAGAAAATATTCAAAAAAACGGACAACGCATGCGTTGTCCCTACGGATGGGTTAGCGGGGAAGCCAAGCGCAGCGCAGCCGGGGCGAGGTCACGGTCATATCCTGCTATTTCCCCACTCCCTGTAAACCTCAACCGGCGGGTAGATTGGCGGCGGCGGCGAAGAAGAATTTTTCTTAGCGCCAAACGATGGGACAATTGGCGAAACGCTGTCAATGTAATGAAACATTGCGCGATTAACCCCCGCTGAAAGAACCTCAACTGCGGGATACCCTGCCTCCAGGCTTTCGCCCCTGCCCTGGCGCACGAAAGGGCGGGAAATGATGGGGTTAGTCTTCGGCTTCATCTTCATCGTCATCTTCGTCTTCGTCATCGTCTTCATCTTCGACATAACCCTCACCCCAGATTGAGGCGTATTTTCCGGGATGGCGGGGGGCTGTGGATGCCGTTTCACCCGGTTGGCCGTCATCGCGAGGGTTTTCGTAGTAGTCAAGATAGGTTTTCCAAGTCAACGGATCATTCGGATGCCGCCACCCTTGATTCTCAGGGTTGATGTTCTGAGGATCATAATTTCCGACCCCGTACTCACTATATTCTTCGTCGCTGACCCAACGAATACGCGCCTGGAGATGAACTTTGTTCCAGTCGTCAATGGGTGGGAGATGGTCATAGGGATTGGGCGCGGGGCCATTTTCGGCTTCCCACTGCTGGAGAGCCTTTTGATTCGCGTTATCACGACCAAAGAAGGGATGGATAGGCGTCACTACGCCATCGGGCATTACGAACTCCATGAGATGGCGACCGCCTGAAGTTAAACGGGGGCGGCGCTCATCGAGTTTGAGGATGCGATCTACCAGCCGAGTGAAGGCCAAGATCTGAGAAGCAGGCGGGGCTTGTTCAATGTTCTGGGTGAAGCGCGCAGCCAGCACAAGGGACTGATCGATCATAAGGTTCATGAGGTCGTCAATCACAGTGTCGTCATAGCGGGCCTGTTCCTGTTCAAGTTTTTCAGCCAATTCTTCAGACATAAAGCGCGGGCGGTGACGTGAAGCAACAGGCCTAGAAGGGGCGGCGGGCTTCGGTTCGCCAACAGGAAACCATCTGTAAAGGGTGCGTTCTGGAACACCAGTTTCCTGACTGGTGCGTTGAATATCGCCCCTGTTGGCTTCGAGACGCTGCGCCGCGTGATCTTTTTGCTTCTGTGTATAGTGGCGGGACATGCTGCGACTCCTTTTGACCATTCAACAGAAGTCACAGATTAGCACGTTTGTTCGGATAACAGGCATCCAAACTGCCAACAATATGGCTGCAAAATTCTTCTCTCGAAAAACACGGGTTAAACGTATAAGGTAGAGATTTTGGGGTTCATAAACCTCACCCCTCGTTCCCCTCTCCGTGCACGGAGAGGGGAAGAAAGATTGAAGAACGGGCGCAGCGTGCTGCGCCCCTACGAACGGGTTAGAGGGCGGGAAATTCTGTTATGTTCAAGAAAATATTCAAAAAAACGGACAACGCATGCGTTGTCCCTACGGATGGGTTAGCGGGGAAGCCAAGCGCAGCGCAGC
>CAZBPB010000362.1:0-4358 GCA_964493565.1 uncultured Pleurocapsa sp.
GTGCCAAGCGTTCAAGAACCTTCTTGCCCAAATTGAATGGAATGGAAGCTTCAGCTTGCTGTAATACTGGCAGGGAGGCGACGCATGGATGAAATCGAATTGGCTGAGAAATTCATAATCCAATTTCAATGCGTCGCCACAAACGAAATCAAATGAGTACCGATCACGGTGCTTAGATTCAATGTCTACACCCACAATTTCGGTAAAGCGTCCTGAAAGCCAGTAGCCCCATGCCGCTAATCCTTCACCACAAAACAGGTCAAGTAGCTTAAATGATGAGCAGCTCCTCATTAATTAATCTACCCCCTCACCACGAGCAGCCACGCCGCCCCGACCACAATCAGCCCAAAGGCCATTAAGCCAGCGCCAAGCAGCCCGGCGCGTAGTTCTTTCATCACTTCCCACCTCACAAATTCATAGGCGATATATGCCAGCAGGTACACCCACAGGATCGCGTTCATCACGATGGAAACGAGCAGGTTCATAGAAAACTATCGGTTTCGCCACGTCCCCATTTATGGAAACGTCTACCGTAGGCAGTAGCAGCCGGAGTAACGATGATGAATGCCCACACAGCAGTTTCTGGAACCGTTGCCGCTCTAACTCCAATGAGGTAATGAACAAACAAGCCTACCGACATTCCTAATAGAACTGCGTCAATGCGATCTGCTTTCATCCCCTACGCCCCTCTCGTCATCAGGTGTAGCAGCGGCGAATGTTTGGCATGTAGTTCTGCCAATTCATCAGTGGTGAAAATGGCGTAATAGGCTGCTGTGGTGTTCACATCGCTGTGGCCTATCAGCTTTGCCAGCGTAATAGGATCGCCGCCTGACCGTATGTATTCACGGGCAAAGGCATGACGGAACGAATGAGGGTTCACGCGCCCGGTAACGCCGGATCGTTTCTTGAGCCGATTCATCAGCAGTTCAACGCCGCTGCTGGTTAGTGGTTCACAGGTTGTTAAGCTGGTGAACACATACGGAGAATTAGCCCGGCGCTGGTCTAGCCATTGATGTAACAAAACGCGCGTGTATTTGGTGTAAACCACTGTGCGCGTCTTATCGCCCTTCTCAGTGACTACAGCGCGTAAATCCGGCAAATTGAGGTCTGTAACCTTTAATCCCAACAGCCCTGCCAAACGAACGCCGCTATCTGCCAGAAACGCCAGCAGCGCACGATCCCGATAGCTGGCTTCTGTACCTTCGCCACAAGCATTGAACAGCTTCACAAAATCGCCCGGCTGCACCGCGCTAGGCGGTTTGATTTGCCGCCGGGCGCGCTTGATATTCTTCATCGGGTTCACAATGCCATATTCCTTTGCAGACCACGCCCAAAAGGCATGTAGTGCCGTAACATGCCCGGCAATCGTAGACTCGCTTAGCTTGCCCTGTTTGGCGGGGCGCTGGGGCGCATTCTCAAAACGAACGTTACGCTCACGCAAGTTAACGATATACAGCCGGATCAAGTAAGTTGAAATGCCGCGCAACGGCCAACATTTATGCTCTTTAGCAAAGGCTGTTAACAGCGAGCGATACCATTTGACGGTTGATTCGCTTAGTCCATCAGCACGGCATGAAAGAATAAAAGCCTCTACAGCAGAACACGGGTCAACTGTATTCCCTGCCCCACTGTCTTTGTCATCAGCAGCGGCCTCATCAACCACTACCATTCGCTCCAATTCCGCAATTGTGACCATCATTAACCCCTATCGGAGTAGGGCGCTCTTAAACCAGTTGAGCGCCAAAAATATTTCAAACTCAAAAGTGATGTTCGTGATGTTCGTGATGTTCAACTCCCGTTTTTTGAGGGGAAAAGAACGCCAGCCATTTTTTTGTGATGTTCAAGTGATGTTCAAGTGATGTTCAGAATCTGAACACCTGAACACCTGAACACCACTAAATTTCAGATCCAATAATTTTTGCATCATGCAACTTCAAGCCGTGCCACCATGATCCAGCAGACCTGCTGTACTGGAATCCAAGGCGCCGCCATTCTTTCGCGATCTGATTGCTGTTCTTGGTTTTGAAGCCGTTTTGCAAACACCACGCGCTATAAGCCTGATACAGTTCCCCGCCTCGAATTTTGTAGCTTTCGTGCTGCTGGCAGCATTCATCAAGGAAAGTGGCTTCTGTATCGTTTTCCATGATGTATTCCTGCATCAGCAGTTCTGATTGTTCGCAGGTATCAAACTTGCCAGCGCGTGTAACCCGCTTGAGGTGGGTAATGAGTTGATTGAAAATGCCGCTCCGTTCTGCCATAAGCTGCTGTTCAAGATTCAAAATGCGGAGGTGTTGAGGCACGGAGCGATTGAAAGGGATGATCGTAATACGCCGGGTTGTGGCTCCACTGCGATCCTGAATGCGGGGCATTTCATTCATAGCCCACCAAACTTTCGCTTCAGGCCGAAAGACAATCGGATCGCGGTTCTTCACATCGGCGTAAATCTCATCACTTCCGCCGGTCACAGCTTTGTAAAGCGCGTCAGGCAGCATCGTGCTTGAACTTGCCTCAGTGAATGTGACCACACGTTTTCCTACGATGCTTGATAGCAGGAAACGGTTAATGCCCAACTGAGTTAGATCAATCGTGGTATGCAGATCACCCATGAGCGCCTTGATCATGCTGATGAAAGTTGACTTGCCGCTGTCTTTCGCGCCCACTAGCCAGAAGCTAGCCTTCATATCCGTTCTAGCCGTGAGCGAATATGCCAGCGCCTCGGTTGCCAGCATCACGAGTGATGGATCGGGTTGACCGTCTGGATAAACAAGGGACGTATTCAGGTATTTTCTGAATACCGGGCAATCGGCCTCTTCGTTGTAGTCAAAGCCTAGTTGTGTTGTGAAGTACAACTCAGGGCGGTGTGGTTCAATCTCAAACGTCTCCAGATTAAACAGGCCGTTGCGTAAGTTGATGTACTGCTTACGCTCATCTTGCTTTTCCATAACCGCGCGATCTGGAATAAACAACTCATCTTCCATCATTGCCGCTAACGACTTGATCCGGCTCTGGTTTACTGAAACGCCGCGTCCGCGAAAGTTGCGTAGCTCTTTACGGATATAGCGCCTCATCTCGTATACATCCCGGCGTGACCAACAGCCCTCCTCATAAACTTTCCATTCACCGTGAAAGTATGCGAGTACATCCTTTAGCGCGGGCGTAAGTTCAATTGCTAGCGAATCATCATCCGGCTTGAACCCCGGCATTGGTGTTTGAAGCTGCTGTTTTGCCTCTTCAAAGTTGGTAACAGTTGCCATTACTAGCTCCTACGTGGATTCTGAATGCCAGCATCAAGACCGCTCTTGATGGTTTTCTGTACAGTGTTCAAACCATCGTCTTTAGCCAACCCGATAGCAGCCGCCTCAAGTTGACGTTCAACGTCCCAACGATCTAGCAGTCCTTTGCTCACAATTTGACCTAGCTTGAACGCGGCGCGGTTCAAGGTGTTGTTGCGGCTATTCGCCGGGGCAAATTGCACCGCGCGGCATTCAGCAGCCAGCGCCGCCAGTGCCCAACGGCTTGCGCCTTCAATCGGGCGCGCCGGGCGTTGCGGTAGGTTGCCGCCATTCTTTTCGGCAATAAGACCTTTTATCCATGCCACTACTTTTCGCATGTCGGGTAAGATCATGATCGGGAGCGGGCGTAGGACTAGGTAGGGCTGCTGAGTCAACGGGTGAATGCTTGGGGGCGCAACCACATAGCATCCATCGGCGCGTAGCTCAACATTACCAATGTCCGTTCCCATTGCCCGTGTTGTTGGCGGCAAGTCTCTTACCATGTAATAGAAGTGCTGACCGCTGCCGCTGCCGCTGCTGACAGTGAAGGTAGGCGTTAACTCTGGAAACTTCGCTACAAATGCCTCAACTGCTTTCCAACCATCAAGGTCAATTACCACTAGATTCCCCGAAACGTTGCCACAGATGATTCCGACATTCTGTAACAAGCCGACTTCATTCCACTTGCGGATCGTGGTGTGATGCGCCGGGCGGTGCTGGAAAGCAGACCAGTTCACAGCAGGTTTTTTGCCCTCACATGCCAGAACCGAAAAGCCAAGCGCCGCATACGCCAATGAAGCATCTAAAACTTTCGGCAGTAGCGCCGCTTTCACCGGGTTGGTTTCTGTATTGATGTAGGTGATGGTCACGGTTGCACCTCCAATCTGATTGACCGTGTGGTTTGGCGGAATGAGGCATAGCAGCCCTTGTACGTGCGCGGGTTGCTACTGATGGTGATCTGGCGCTTGCCTAGCACCTGATGAGTGGGAATAACAAACGGCGTGGCGTGGCCGGTCTTTGAGATAGCCAGTAGCAAAACAACATCAGTGTTTACGATGCTGGTCTTGCCGTTCTTTTCGAGGGTAA
>CAZBPB010000363.1:0-824 GCA_964493565.1 uncultured Pleurocapsa sp.
GATACGGTAGGTCTTGCCGCCTTCCAGCTTTTCCATGCGGGCGGCGCCGCCCTCTGTAAAAAAGAGTAATCCAGTGGTTTGCCCGGCAGGGTAGCCGGGGCAGCATAAAATGCCAGCAGCAGGCAGTCCCTGTTCCAGCACACCGCAGGCGATACAGTAGCGCCGCGCAGCGATGAAGCCCTTGGTGCCATCCACCGGATCGATCACCCACGTGCGCTCAGATTGGCGATCACCGCCTGCGTTCATCCAGCGGATTAAATCGTCCTGTGCCACCGGCTGCGCCAGGGTTTCAGCCACCAGCGAAGCGATCAACACGCGATCACTTTCGCTGACCAGCGCTTGAAACTGTTCGCCGCTTTCTTCAGCCAGAATGGCATCATCGGGATACAAAGCATTGATCGCATGGCACAAAATTGCCTGAGAGCCGTAATCGGCAATCGTGACTGGTTCGCCTTCTTTCATCAGCCCAGAGGCATTTAGCGCCTGCACACGGCGGGTGAGCGCAGCCGCATGGCGAACAGAGGGGAGCAGTGGCTTCAAGTCCAGCAAGAGCATCATCCTTGATCGTTAGGCAACATGGGCATTATAGCTTAACTCGGTGAAAGGGCAGGCTGCGCCGCCGCGCCGTCGTATGCTACACTTCGCCTATGCCAAGAAAAATCCTGTTCATCACGTGGTATACCGGACTCGGCGGCGGCGAAACCGCGCTGCTGGCGCTGGCCGACGCGCTCGATCCCGCGCGCTATCTGCCGCATCTGGCTGCCCCCCGCGAAGGCCAGCTTACGGCGCAGTGGCGCAAGCGCGGTTGGCCGGTTCACGTCCTG
>CAZBPB010000363.1:834-4337 GCA_964493565.1 uncultured Pleurocapsa sp.
AAGCACATGGTTTGTGCCGTACATCTGGGCGCAGTTCCCCATCACAGGCAAGCTGCGAAGGCTGATTCAGGAACAGGGATTCGCGGCAGTTTACAGCGACTATCACAGCCTGCCCTATGCCCTGCCCGCCGCTGAGGGTGAGCAGATTCCGGCAATCTGGATGTGTTGGGGCTGGTGGTTCAAGCCAAAATTCTGGCAGCGCGCGTTCTTCCGCAGGCCAAACGCAGGGTTCGCAGCATCGTGGGCGGTACGCGACGGCTTTCTTGGCGAGCCGCCGTTCATGCCGCCAGAACAACTGCCGGTATTGGCGGCGGGCGTGAACACCGAACGTTTCAAACCGACTGTAGATGGCTTATCCCTACGGCATGAATTCAATATTCCGGAAAATGCGCCGCTGGTGGCCTTGATCGCACGGTTTCAGGACGTGAAGGGTCACGATATTTTTCAGGATATGGCGCGGTTGGTGGCGGCAGAAATTCCAGAAGCGCGTTTCATCGTCGCTGGCGATAATGTGCATGGGGTTAGCGCCGACGATGCGTACAAAGCGCGAATCCTTCGGCGCTGGAAGGATGACCCGCTGCTGTCACAGGTTATCCAATATATCGGCTTTCGCGAAGATGCCGAACGGGTGATCGCCGCCGCCGATGTGATCGCCTGTACATCGCATTTCGAGAGCTACGGCATGGTGAATTTAGAAGCGATGGCTTCGGGCAAACCAGTCGTCAGCACGCGGCGCGGCGGCCCTTCAGAGACGATTCTTGAGGGCGTGACGGGCTATCTGGTGGATTCTGGCGACGCAGCGCATTTTGCGGCTCGCGTAATTGCGCTGCTGCGCGAGCCGGCGCTGCGCCAGCAGCTAGGCGCGGCAGGCAGGGCGCACGTGATAGGCCAGTTTTCAGCGGAACAAATGGCGGCGCAGTTCATGGAGGCGCTGGATCGCGCAATTTCAGGCGTATAATGCTGGAATTAGCAGGAGTGATGTGATGTTAACTATTCATCCAATTGAAATCATTGTGTCCGATCCGGCAATTCGCGGAGGAAAACCTGTGATCGCAGGGCGAGCGGTGGCGGTTATTGATGTCGCCATTCTCTACATCGTACAAAATCAAACTCCCGAACAGATCGCCGAAGCCTACGATCTCACGCCGGATCAGGTTCATGCCGCACTTGCGTATTATTTCCTTCACCGCGAAGAATTAGATGCTCAGCAGCAGGCGGAAGAACATGAAGCGGAAGAACTCTTGATCCAACTTGGTGCAAAGCGAGTTGGATCAAATTGACTGGGGACAAACTAAAATTCTATTTTGATGAAGGTGTTCAACTTGCTGTAAGCGAACAACTACGCAGTCAGGGTATTGACGCGATATCGGTGCGCAGCCTGAACCTGTTAGGCGATACTGATATTAATCATTTGATGCGGGCTGCGGAAATGGAACGTGTTTTGTGTACCTATGATGCTGATTACTTGCGTTTACACGCTAGCGGCATCTCGCATGCAGGCATCATGTATGCGGCGCAAAGTAAAACCACCATTGGGGATTGGGTTCGCGCAATACGCCAACTACATGACGAAACCACTTCCGATTTGATGATCGATCAGATCCTCTACGTTTAAATGCATATCCTATTCATCTCCCGCTGCCCGCCCTACCCGCTGCATCTTGGCGACAGGCTGATTCTGTATCACCTAGCCCGCGAACTGGCGGCGCAGGGGCATACGCTCGATCTGCTGGCATTCGATGATCGCCCTGATCTACCAGATAAACGTGAAGCCTACGCCGAATTTTTTAAAGGCGTTGAAATTTTCCCCGCGCCGCAGCGCACAATGCCCGCCATGCTGCGGCGCATCGTGCTTTCGGGATCACGCTTTCCCCAAAAGGCCGCTGATTCATGGTCGCCAGAAATGGGGCAGGCCATCATGCGCAAAATTGCCATAGAACGCTACGACGTGATTCACCTGTTCGGCGGGATACACGTTTACGAGTATGCAAAACTGCTGGCGGGAATACCGGCGATCATCACACCCTACGAAAGCTACAGCCTGTATTTACAGCGCGAATCGCAGGCGGGCGCGGCGGCCATCAGCAGCTTTTTGCGGCGGTGGGCGGCTGAAGCCTATGAGCGTTTCATGTTCACGCCGTATCGCCGCATCGTGGTGCTAAGCGAACAGGATCGCGCGGCGCTGCTGCAGCTAAATGCGTCACTGTCTATCGAAGTGATCCCCAACGGCATTAATCTGCGCCAGTTTCCGCCGCCGGATTTGAACGTACCGCGTTCGCCTACGGTGTTGTTTACAGGCAATTTCGAGTATCCGCCAAATCGGGATGCTGCGCGGGTTTTGACCGCCGATATTTTCCCGAAAGTTCACGCCCAGATACCTGATGCGCGGCTCGCGCTGGTGGGCAATGCGCCGCCTGCCGAAATACTGGCGCTGACCAATAAGCAGATTCAGGTGACGGGGAATGTGCCGGATATAGGCGCCTATTTACGCGATGCGCAGATTTTCGCCTGCCCGCTGCGTTACGGCGCGGGGATCAAAAATAAGGTACTGGAGGCGATGGCAAGCGGCTGCGCGGTGGCGGCAACGCCATTGAGCATGGAAGGCATCGACGCACAAGATGGCATCCACGCGCTGATCCGCGATATAGATCGCCTGCCAGAAGCGATTGTGCAACTGCTCAACGACTCGGCGCTGCGTAACCGGCTGGCGGCCAATGCGCGCATGCTAATTGAAGCAAAATACACATGGGAACGGGTGGCGAAGGCCTACCAAAAATTATACGAAACCGTTACCATCAGCACATGAGCGCGAAACCCACCCCTAAAACGCTGGTGATGATTCCGGCACTGAACGAAGCCGATAGCATCGCCTATGTGATCGGCAAGATACGCGAGTCTGCCCCATGGGCGGATATTGCGGTGATCAACGATGGATCAACCGATGAAACGGCGGCAATTGCCCGTGACTGCGGCGCAATTGTGCTGATGCAGCCGTACAACGTGGGCATTGGCACGGCGGTGCAAACGGCGTTCATGTATGCCGAACGCCACGGCTACGAAGTGACGGTGCAGAATGACGGCGACGGCCAGCATAACCCTGCGGAAATTCCACTGCTGATCGCGGCGCTGGCGGAAGGCGATGCTGACTTAATCATCGGATCGCGCTACATTGAAGATCGCGGCTACGTGACGCCATGGCAGCGCAAGATCGGGATCACCATTCTGGCGAAGGTCATTTCGCTGCTGCTGCGCCAGAAATTCACCGATCCTACTTCCGGCTTTCGCGCCTCAAACCGCCGCGTGATCGAATTTTGCGCCCACAACTACCCGTTTGACTATCCAGAGCCGGAAGCGATTGTGCTGCTGGCCCGCGCCGGTTTCAAAGTGCGCGAAATTCCGGTGACGATGAACCCCCGCTACGGCGGAATCTCCAGCATCACACCGTTTCGTTCGGCCTATTACATGGTCAAGGTGATACTCGCCATCTTGATTGATATGATCCG
>CAZBPB010000364.1:0-4316 GCA_964493565.1 uncultured Pleurocapsa sp.
AGCGCAGCGCAGCAGGGGTGAGGTCAAGGTCATATCCTGCTATTTCACCATTTCCATGGTTCGTCCAGCGTTGACCATACTGGCGAATGTCTGCTAAACTACGGACTGTTGGGGCCGTGGTGGAATGGCAGACACGAAAGTCTTAAAAACTTTTGCCTTAACGGGCGTGTGGGTTCGAGTCCCACCGGACTCACGTTAGAACAGCGGTGATGAGCCGCTGTTTTTGTTTCAAACTGGCTAAGGATTTTTCTCCTTCAGAGAGGCGTTATCGAAAAGCAATACAGGCGCGGCGCAATTCACACCTAGCGAAAGCGATACTATCATAATTCTCACTAGCACTTTGACTGGAGTTAGCGGGCACCTTTATTGGATGATGAAAATATTGATGATCCGCTGACAAAGCACATCGTTGAAGAATTCGCTGTAAGGGAGCTTATTGGAAAACTGGTCAAAACATTGGTAGACAAGATGTTCGAAAAGCTTCCAACGGAAGGTAACGAAGCAGCATTCTACGCGCGGCAGATAGCAGAACTTGTGATCTCAGAGCGGCAGATAGCAATATACAAGAACACAAACGGCGCGAACAATGTAGATCCGCGCAAATTTACAATGTCTCCTGACAATATAATGCGCCGTCTTAACCTGACATCCACCCAGTACAAAATGGGCATAAAATTTGCGGAAGTTCATGGCATTCTTAACGTCATAATGCTGACCACACCAGCCAGCACAGAGGATAAGATGCAGTAAAATAGGCTTTAAGCGTCAGGAGAAATAGGGATACAGCGCAGCATGCCTGTTCTTTCACTTCAAGACCTCGAGCTTTACCGACAGGAATTACGCGCAGCCGGGCAAACGCTGGTATTTACCAACGGGCACTTTGACCTACTTCACGTCGGGCATCTGGATTATCTGGAAAAGGCGCGAGCGTTAGGCGATGCGCTGATTGTGGGCGTGAATGGTGATGAAAGCACGCGAACGCTGAAAGGCGAAGGCCGCCCAATTGTTCCAGCAGTTTACCGCGCACGCTTGCTTGCCGCGCTTGAACCGGTCAATATTGCGATCATTTTCGAGGACGATACGGCGATCAAACTGGTCGAGGCGCTTCAGCCAGAAATCTACGTCAAGGGAGGAGATTACGCGGCTGATTCATCGCATCCAGCAAAACCACTGCCTGAGCGCGGCGCGGTAGAAGCCTACGGCGGAAAGGTTGTGCTGATTGACTATTTACCGGATCAGAGTACATCGGCGTTAATCCGGCGTATCAAAAGTCTTCCATAGCCCATCGAAGAACTCATAATTTGATGCTATGCCGGCTTTTTTGCTTAAAGGCACCCCTACCGGGGCAGGCGGTCATCCGGTTTTCCTCATCGAACAGTAAAATCAAGAGCATTTTCGATACTCCTCTTTCGCTTTTGGCTAGAAACTTGTAACCTTTAGCATATTGTTCATCTTTCATTACTTATTGCTCTGGCTATGCTCACTGTCGCTGACTGCCTCCAGATGGAAATATTCTCAAACGCACGCGTGGTTGCCGGAAATGCCGGTTTATTCCGGCGGGTCGCGTGGGTTCACGTTGCAGGTGTACCGGATGCGCCGGAATGGCTAAACGGCGGCGAGCTGGTTTTAACCACTCCGTTTAATCTCCCCAAAAGCACAAAAGATGAAGTTGCCTACGTTCAAGCGATGGCTCAGAAGGGCGTGGCAGCACTGGCGGTTGCGGTTGGGCGTTATTCCAAACAAACGTCTGAAGAAATGCGCCAAACGGCTGAAGAGTACAAATTCCCGCTCATCGAAATTCCATTCACGACCCGCTTTGTTGACGTGGCTAAGGCGGTGAACGAGCAGATTGCGGAAGCCAATATCACCCTGACCCAACGCGCACTAGACATCAACCGACGCTTAACCCAACTGGTGCTAGATAATGGCGACTTACAAGATCTGGCAGGGACGATGGCAGGGTTGATCGGTCAGTCAATCAGCATTGAAAACGAACGGTTTGAAATTCTCGCGAGCCACAATGTGGCGGATGTGGATGAAGCCAGACGCTATACATTAAGCGAAGGGCGTACCAATCCACAGCTTTTGGCCACATTGGATGAACGCGGCACACTGCAAGAAATTCGGGCTACGCTGCGCCCGGTGCATTTGCCGCAAATTCCTGAAGTTGGTCTGGAGATGGAGCGAATCCTCGCGCCCATCGTCGTGCATGGCGAGATTTACGGCTATATGTGGATCATTGCCGATGACCGCCCCCTTGAAGACCTTGACCACATGGCGATAGAAAGCGGGGCAACAATTGCCGCGTTGATGCTGCTTTATCAGGAGGCGGCACAAAATGCAGAGGCATCGCTCAAAGGCGGCCTGATTTCCCAGTTGATACAGGGAGATAGCAGTGGCAACGCCGGTCATGATGCGGCGCTTATCGATCAGGCTATGCGCTACAACGTGAATATGAACCAATCATTTTCGCTGCTCACGGTTGAAATGCGTGACGGCGGCGCAGAACTGCTCGCACGCCTGTACCGGCGGCTGAACCGACTGGCAAGCAGCGGCGGTTGGGCAATGGTTGCAGGCCAATTCGCGGGGCAAATCGTGGTGTTATGCCCTGTACACAGCGCGCAGCAGCTTGCCGGGCAAATTCATACACATGCTGCTGATGACCCGATGATGGGGTCTCTGCGTATCGCTATTAGCGGAACAGCTAAAGGAACACGCGGCGCGCAAACTGCCTACCAGCAGTGTCAGGATGCATTGTTCATTGTCCGCAAACTGCGTTTGGAAAACGATACCGTTGCCTTTGCGGATCTCGGATACTTGCACACTTTGTATAAAGCTGGCGCTCCGGCGCTAGAAACAAACCCGCATGTGCCAATGCTACGCCTTCTGTTACAGGAACAGGGCGCGGATTTATTTCATACTCTGGAAACCTACGTTGATGAAGGCGGAAATGGCGTACAGACGGCAGAACGATTGATGATTCATCGCAGCACGTTGAATTATCGGCTGGCACGGATCGCCGAAATTGGCGGCATAGAGCTAAGCGATCCGGGCATTAGAATCAACCTTCAGGTAGCGATAAAACTGCTGCGTTTGTTCGAGATTGAACAGCTTTAGTTATTTAACGATAGTTAGGGATCGGCAGTCGTAACGAGAAACAACGCTTCTAACACCCTCACCCGTCGGCGCGTATCCGAAACTCAGGTTAAACAAAGTGTAGAGGATATAGACCTCACTTCGCCCACCCCGTAAAAACAGCAGTTATGCGATTTACCCAATACACAGTTGCCGTTACGCATGATTTTTGACGACAAATCACCTGATTTTTATGCAATGTGTTAATTGAACCCTATAAATATCACAAATCCCCAAAATTTTTCACCAGAATTTATCAGAATATTGGCTACTTTTACTGTACCCCGGGCCGCTAATCTTTCGACACCAAGATCACCCATGAATCCTGGTCGTAACGATATTCCGGCATCATCCTATGGAGGGCAGTAATGATTAAGAAGTCCCGATCGCGACTCTGGCGCAGGCTGATCGCAATGGCGATTGGCACATTGTTGTTAATGGCATTTGGCACAACGATCACGGTTGGTCAGGATGAACCCGCCCCGGAGGCACCGGCCGAAGTAGAACTTACAGAGGCATTTCCTGTCGTTGAAGAAGTTCTGCCAGAAGCTGCCGATATTGAAACGGCTGTAAGCGACGTTCAGGTTTCAGTGGACGCGGCGTTTGTGTTTCTGACGGCAGTGCTTGTGTTCTTCATGCAAGCCGGTTTTGCCTTCTTAGAGGCAGGCAGTATTCGTCAGACCGGCGTCGTGAACTCGATGATGGAAAACTTCATGGACGCTGCCTTCGGTGGTATCGCCTTCTTCATCACCGGATTCGCGCTTTCACTTGGCGCAGACAATGGCAGCGGATTGTTTGGAACCACTAATTTCTTCCTTAGCGACGCGATGACCTTCGTTGATGGCGCGCCAGAATATGGCGCAGGGCTGTCAATGTTTGTGATCTTCTTCTTCCAGTATGCGTTCTGCGCCACTGCTGGCACGATTGCCACCGGCGCGATGGCGGAACGCACGAACTTCATCGCCAAAATTATCTACTCGTTTGTTATTGCCGGCGTCACCTATCCAATTGTAATCCACTGGGTTTGGGGTGGTGGGTGGCTGGCACAGCGCGGCTTTCTCGATTTTGCAGGCAGCGGCGCGGTTCATCTTTCAGGCGCGATGCTGGCATTGGCGGGCGCGATCATGCTTGGCCCGCGTATTGGCCGCGTTTGGGGTTCACCACCGAGACCACACAATGTT
>CAZBPB010000365.1:0-4312 GCA_964493565.1 uncultured Pleurocapsa sp.
GCGGCGGTGCTGAAATGGTCATGTTCCAATTTGCAGATCGCACGCTTTATGCCTTGTGGAGCAGTGGTGTAGATGCAGGTGAATTTATCATCAATGCCGCTGATGTTGCTGATGCTGGCGTGGTGGACGCTGCCCGCAATCCTATCCCCGTTCCGATTGTGGATGGTCGCGCCGTAATTCCCGCTCCCGGCGCGGAGATGATCGACATGAATTTTGTCGTTGTCGCAGGCCCGGTGCGCATTATCGAACTGCCCGGCACCCCGCGTTCGGTCAGCTATCGCAGCCCCGCGGGAACAACTGTGCTCTATTAGCTTGTGCTGTAGATTTTTAGCCTTATCCCCGATCTATCGGGCGCGTAGGGGCGTTTCACGAATCACCCTTTAATCCGCTGCTGCGCGCTGCAATTTTTTCTCTCAAATTTTGCGTCCATTTGGATGCCGCTTGGCTCCAAAACTGTGCTATGCTGTTTTTCCCTGATCGTACCTTGCCAATTCACCGCCGTATTTTGCATGTGACGATGCCCCGAACGAGATTAGTGATGCCACTGGTATTTTGTGTGTTGGTGGATAGGCAGAAATGGGCTGCGCCAGCACACATCAAGCTAGCGTTTTAGTGAGGATTCTAGGCAAAACACCCGTATAATAGCTGAGTCCGAATGCGCGAAAGGAGACATAACTTGATTGACCCCATGAACGAATCACTGTCTGACAGCGAGGAACGTCGTATTGGAACGGCCATTCTCGGTTATCTGATTCGGAATTCCCCAACTGAACCCGTCTATGACCGCGATGGCAAATTTGTCCCTTACTACATTGATCGCGAGGAAATTCAATTGGCACTCGCGCTGACCCCCGACCAGTATGATCGGGGATACAAATGGCTAAGAAATAATAATATGCCTGTTACTGGCTTCAATGAAGAAGCGCCGCCGACTGTTCTACACTGAGAAAAATCTGCGTGGTGCTGCACAAGTACACGCACTAAGATGAGGTGTTGGCAGTAGCCCTGTTCGAATAGCTTCTGAAACCGCGTAAGCCCGCCGGATACATATCAGACGATGGGAACAGGGCTTTGATCGCAAAAATGCCGGGCGCATCCTCGAACCGCTCATCAGAGGTTTCGCCTGCAATGAAAAATTCTAATGGCGACCGCCGCCAATGCATCGGCGAGAATGGCGAAGGAAAAATTATTTTTACCGCCGCCATCGCCGATGATCAATAGAATTGGCGAACATGGAAGTTTCGCCGCCATCGCGATGACATTAATCCCCGGCTTCTAGCTCAGCTTCCAGATTATATTGTTTCAGCCTGTTGAAATACTTGACCATAACCGGGTGTCCGTGATTATTAAAATGGCCTTTGACCCGCTCATCTGTAATCTCGGCGGAATTATGTGCGTGGCGCTCAATTTCAGGCTGGAATCTAGCTTGTTTACGGCGGAATTCCCATGCTTCAAGTTTGTCGCCAATTTTGCTGCCCAATATCCACTCTCCTGCGCGTTTCAGGAACTCCCAACTTCCTTTAGGCGCGTAAATTTCGAGAGAGTAGAAGGGGGCGTAGGCATTTGCCAGAAAATTCAATTCCCAGCCATTTTCCTCGCGCATTTTCTCATATATTTCACTGCCAGAAAGGGGAAGCAGTTGTGCAATCTCATGCGCAATATATAAGTCTTCAGGGGCATGTTTGAGGTTGGTTTCCGCCAGCACGAAATTCGGGCATAAGGTCACGCCGCGTAGTTTTCCAATGCGCACCCACAGAATTGACAGCGCGCGCGCCGTCCAAACCCGCCCCGCCTTAGTCACCAGCATATAGTCAATGTCGTCATCGGCGCTCGCGGCGTTATGCACCGCCAGCGCGCCAGTCAACCCGACCATACGAATGAAGGGCATCCGTGCCAGCCATCGCCCGTAGCGTGTGGCTTCATTCAATAAATTCAGCGAATCTTGCTCGCGCTGTAGCCGCATCGGAATCAGGTCACTGCGTCCGGCTATCGCCACCAGCCCATCCGATTGTTCAAGCAGATCGCGAAGATCAGCAGAATATGCTAAGGCGTTTTCAACAGCCTGTAGGTTATGGGGAGTATCTGAAATCAGGAAATGATGAATTTCCTGCGAGGTCATAGCGAAACTGAACACATCCCCGTAGAGAACGGTGCGTAGGATGGCTTCATCAATGGTATGCATGCAGATGTTTTGCCTTCCTCTACCCGCGATATTGGTGAACGGAAGGCCGGGTTATCCGTTGCAGTTTACGTGCCTCGATCCCACTCCCACAGCCACAGATTGCTGAAGGTGCATGTGGTATCCATTGCTACGTAATTGATTGCTGCCGCGCCCACCTGACCTGCTTGAGACTGTATATCCAGCGAACCTGCGCTTATACCGTCCACATAGTAATACAGTCTATTATCGTCTGCAATAATCAGCAAATGGTGTGTGCCGCGCCCGGCCCAGTCAGGATTTTCACCGAATAATCCGGGTTCAAAAACATCGCCAACCCGGCGTGATATGCCGTACCCGCCGGTTTCATCCAGAAATGCGAGGGTGTAATGACTTTCATCCTGATAGTGAAAGATCAGCCCGCAGCCAACCTCTGCTTCGAGTGAGGATTGAATGTTCACTGTGGCGCCCATAGCAAAATTGCCGAACAATGTCCCTTGTCCAAGCAGTAGATAATCCAACCCGGGACGTGTTAGGCTCACTGTTGCTTCCGGTACCGTGAGTGCCAGTATACCGTTTGCTCCGGCAACGTGACGGCGAACCACCGCCTGAGACATGGTAGTCGCATCCCCTGTGGTAATTTCCTGCGGGATGATAGGCTCGTTATTTAACAACTAGGGCTGGGTTACGCGTAAGCTGTCGAAAATTGCGGTGGTCAGGCTGGCTCCATTAGAGGTCGTGCCTGCTGCCAGTCCGATAGCGCCAGCACCACTAAGCGTATCATCGCTAATACTGCCGACGAAGGCGTTGTCGTAAAAGAAATCAAATCCGCTGCCCTTAGCCATCAGCATCAACGAAAAGGCCGTTGCGCCAGGGCGAATAGCCGGGTGTTCGCGCCAGTCGCCTAGCACCCTGCGGATACCATCCTGAAACAATGAAAAGCGCCAGCGGCCTTCACTGTTCACTTCATACAGATAATAGTTTTCGCCTTGTTGTCGTGCGGTAATACCTACTGTCCATCCAGCGCCATTCGTGACCGAAAGGACTTCAATCCGCGCGGCAAAATCAGCGAGATTGATCGATTCATCTACAGCACCGCCGTGCGCCAGCGCCCCCCCAACCTGTAGCTCAAGCTGTCCGTTAGCAACGGTGAGTTCAGTTTCTTCACCAAACGGAATCCAGCGCCCTAGCGTGTTGAAATCGTCGCTTTCCGCTAATTCAGCAAAGCCGTTGGTCAGCAAAATCGCGTATGCGCCGGAGCTATTGCCATAGCCTTCTACTGCAACGGTATAGGTATCTGTGCGTGGGATGGTAATTGCCTGAAGGATAGAAGCGGTCATTTCAGGATAGGCAGCATCATCATTTCCAATAATGCGCTCACCGGAACTATTTTGCAGTGTGATAACCGGGTCTAGTGTGCTGACTGGTTGAACGGAAATCGAAATTACTTCCCCGGCAACTGCCGGAAATGACCACGTGTCCGTTCCCCCGGCAGCGATGCTTCCCTGTGCTGGAACGTACCGCTGAAGCGTGCTGGTTTGCCCGTGAACTGCACCCGGCAAGACCACCAAAAGCACCAATGCGGCGCATATTTTTAGGAGAGAGGAGACCATTCTGGAAATCCGGTTGTTATTTGTTCAACATAGCGGATAAAGTCGTCGCCAGTCATTTCAGCGCCGGATATCCATCGAAATTCTTCGGCTGCCCGCAGTCGGCGTTCTTCACCCGCAGCACGTAAACTGGTTGTTTCCATAAGCGGGTGTTGCTGCTTGCCGGTCTGCTTTTTCTTGCTTTCCAGCAGTTTGAAATCCGGTGTCAGTGCGTATCCTTCCGCTTGCGTAGGAGACATAAAGGTATACGCGGTGATGAACGCATTGTCACCCTCTAATCCGAGTGCATACATCCACCATCCCTTTGGAATGCGCGCTCGCTTACGTATTTCAAAGCGCCATAACAGCGGCGTAACTGCTTGCCCGGCCTGCAGCTCAGATTCAAGTATTCCGCGTTTGGTCACGCATACATATTCACTTGAAACTTCAACAATGCGGCCACTGCGCCAACGGGTCTTCAATCTGCGCTCAATTAACGAGGTTAAGCCATAAGCGCCAAAGAAACCGATTAGGATAGCGAGGAGGTTCAATCCTTCTGATGAAA
>CAZBPB010000366.1:0-4306 GCA_964493565.1 uncultured Pleurocapsa sp.
TTCAAAATACGCAGGCTTTCGCGCATCTCATCAATCCGAATCAGGTAACGGTCATAAATATCGCCGTTGTAGCGCACCGCCACATCAAAATCCAGTTCAGGATAAATGCTGTATGGTTCGGCGCGCCGCACATCGTATGCCACGCCGCTGCCGCGCAGCAGGGGGCCAGCCGCGCTGTAAGCAATCGCCGTTTCCGCAGGCAGATAACCAACACCCTGTGTTCTGGTTTTTATGATTTCGCTGTCCGTCAGGAATGTATCCAGTTCGTCTACCGCGCGCGGTAGTGACTCGGTGATCAACTTCGTCAAATACTGCGTGGTGTCAAAATCACGCACCTTATCGTTGAGCAGATTTGCAGTGCTGTGAATACGCTCAGGAACGTCCTTATAAACGCCGCCAAAGCGCATGTAGTTGCACATCAAGCGCGAGCCAGCCGTGGCCTCAAAAAAATCTAGAATCTTCTCGCGTTCAGCAATGGCATACAGCGCCGGAGTAAAGAAAGCCCCAAGGTCATTAAGCAGGAAACCAATTGCCCACATATGGTTCACGATACGCGTCAGTTCTACCATCAGCACGCGAATCACTTCCGCGCGATAGGTTGGCGGGCTGTATCGCATACCGCGAGACATCAACTGCTCCACCGCCAGCGCATAGCCGAGATTGTTGCTCATGCTGGAGATATAGTCCAGTCGGTCGGTAAACGGCATGTTGTGGTTCCAGGCGTTACGCTCGCCAATCTTTTCATGATTGCGGTGCAGGTAACCCATGACCGGCTCCAGCATCTCAATGGTTTCGCCATTCAGCGTAACCACCATGCGGAACACGCCGTGCGTGCTGGGGTGATGCGGCCCAAGATTAACCACAAGACGATCCGTCTTGAGTTCTTCGTCTGTATTCTCCAGCGCCTCAATATCAACGCCCAATCCCATGCCTGCGTACAGCGAAGCTTCAGTATCATCGCTCAAGCGGCTGAGATCGAAGTCGTCCGGATAGGCAACATTCTTGCCATACACGTTCAGTTCTTCAGAACGGCGCACAAAACCTTTCGGCCAGCGGCTGTCGAACGGCTTCTGATCCTGCTCGAAATAGGCTTCTTTCCAGTCTTTTCGCATCGGATGGCCGTTAAAGCCTTCCCACATCAAAATGCGTTTCTGGTTCGGGTGACCGGGGAACGAAATGCCATACAGATCGTATGCTTCGCGTTCCTGAAAATCCACGCCCGGCCATATATCAATCAGTGAAGGCACGCTCGAATTTTCGCGCGGGGTTTGTGCTTTGAACACCAGCGGCTTACCACCGGTTGTTCGGTAAGCGTGGTAAACCATCTCCATCGAATCTTCGATGCCCAGATAGTCCACTGCCGTTGCGCTGGAAAGATAGTCAAATCCAAGCACATCGCGAATAGCCGTCGCCACTTCAACAAGCTGACTGCGTTCCACCACCACGCCAACATAGCCTTCACGGGTGTCGTCTTTCACCGCATCCGGAAAGCGTTCTTTCAAAATGCCAATTGCGGCATCAACATCCACCGTCTCAGGGCGAACAGGTGCAATCATCTGATCAGTCATGATTCCTCGAACGTCCTAATTCTTCACCAGCAGCGCCCGTTTACGCGCTACTGCTTCCTGACGCCGTTCTAGTCGGGCTGCTTCTGCCTCAGCGTCAACAACGACCGGCGCGGCTGATATTGCCGCAGCCGCGCCCCCGGCTGCCGTAACTTTCTTTGCTGCAATCTGCATCGCTACCGCTGGCAGTTCACGTACACCGTAAGGCTGCCCTGCTGCCGCCGCAATCGCCTGTTGCCGGATTACGTCCATCTGCCGGGGATCAATAATGTCCGGCCCCAGAATCGGGATCGGCACCGGGTCAGACGGCCCTACACCATACCAGGGTACATCATCCATGTTAGCCAGCGATTGACCATCAATTTTCTTTTGCAGCGCGAGCAGGCCATTGATCAATGCTTGCGGGGTTGGCGGGCATCCAGGAATATAAACATCCACCGGAACATACTGGTCAATGCCCGAAACCACGTTATAGCCTTCTTTGAACGGGCCGCCGCCGCTGGCGCATGCGCCCATCGCAATCACATATTTCGGTTCCGGCATCTGGTTGTACAGACGCACAATCGGTACCACCATCTTCTTGGTCACCGTGCCAGAAACAATCATCAAATCGCTCTGGCGCGGGCTGGCGCGCATAACTTCCATACCAAAGCGCGCGGTATCATAGCGTGCCGCCGCAGTGGCGATCATTTCAATCGCGCAGCAGGCTAAGCCGAACAGCATCGGCCATACCGAAGATCGGCGGCTCCAGTTATAGACCTTACTCAAGCTGGTGATCGCCAGGTTACCCTGCATCTCATCAGGTATCGGGAACTCTGTGTCATGCAGTTGGCGCAAATCCAGACTGCTCATCTGGCGCTGACCTCCTCGTACCACTCACGTAAAATTTCCATGAGTATCGCTTCATTCGCAAGTGCCGGCTCGTCGGCAAAACCCGGAAGTGAAATCACCCACCGATTCAGTTGCTCAATCCCTACCTGATCAAGATCAGTGTCAGGATATTGCTCAATCAGAGCAAGCACTATTTCGTAGGTCGCTTCCCAGTACAACGGCTGAGGGTTAACGTCCATCGAAACCTATTTTAACACAGGTAACAGCCGAATTTCACACTCTGCATAGTCCAAACTAAAAACTGGTGTTCTATTCGCGGCTGTCAATCTGCGCGCGCTGTAACCGTCCACTGTAATCTACGTATACAGACTTCCACTCGGTGAACGAATCTAGCGCAGTTTGCCCTGCCTCGCGCATCCCGTTGCCGGTGCCACGCGTACCGCCAAACGGGAACTGAATTTCAGCCCCGGTTGTGCCGTGATTGATGTACACAATGCCTGTACTCAGGTCGCGTATCGCCCTGAATGCTGCATTCACATTTTCAGTGAAGATGCTGCTGGAAAGCCCGTAAATAACCTCATTATTCACGTCAATTGCTTCTTCTAACGAGTCAACTGCGATCACCGAAAGCACCGGGCCAAAAATTTCCTCGCGGGCAATTCGCATATCGCGGGTCACGTCTGCAAACAGCGTCGGTTGGTAAAAGTAACCCCGCCCTTCCGCCCGTGCGCCGCCAATCGCCACCCGCGCGCCTTCTTCGCGGCCAATCGCCACGTATTTCTCGACTTTATCCAGCGCCTTCTGGTTCACCAGTGGCCCAACTTCGATACCACTTTCGATTCCATAGCCTAGTTTTAGCGTTTCCGCCTTCGCAACCAGTGCCTCAATCAGCTTAGAAACAATGCCCCGCTGCACAATCAAGCGGCTGGTCGCGGTGCAGCGCTGCCCGGTCGTGCCATATGCGCTCCACGTTATCGCTTGCGCTGCCAGCTCAAGATTCGCGTCGTCCAGCACGATGATCGCGTTCTTGCCGCCCATCTCCAGCGCAACTTTTTTGCCAAGTGCCGCCGCGGCTGTGTAAACCTTAGTGCCTGTTTCCGTAGAGCCAGTGAACGAAATCACCCGTACCCCCGGGTGCTGCACCAGCGCATTTCCCGCCGTGCCTGCACCCGTAACCAGGTTCAGTACCCCGGCAGGCAAGCCGGCTTCTTCAAACACCTTGACAAATTCAGCCGAAATATACGGCGTTTCTTCGCTTGGCTTCCAGATCACCGCATTACCGGCGACTAGTGCAGGCAGCATCTTCCAACTCGGCACTGCCACCGGGAAATTCCAGGGTGTCACCAGCCCGACTACGCCCACCGGCTCGCGCAGCGCCATGCCAAATTTGTTCGGCATTTCCACCGGCGCGGTATAGCCGTGCATTCGACGGCCTTCGCCACCCATAAAATACGCCATATCAATGGCTTCTTGCACATCACCACGCGCCTCAGTGATCACCTTCCCCATTTCCTGGGTCATGACACTGGACAGATCTTCCTTACGTTGTTCCAGAAGCTGCGCTACCCTGTAAAGCACCTCGCCACGACGTGGTGCGGGCACTAGTCGCCATTCTTTATAAGCAGCCTTTGCGGCCTGTACGGCAGACTCTATATCTTGGTTGTTGCTGTTGGGTGCGGAAGCGAGGACTTCTTCAGTCGCCGGGTTAATACTTTCAAGTGTTTCACCAGATTGGGCGTTCACCCATCGTCCGGCAATAAAGTTTTGTGATTGGTGAACCATAAGATCTCTTTCAGAACTCAGACACGCAAAAGAAACATACTTTCGCGAGAGACGAAGTATAGAAATTCAACCTTCATTTGTCAACAATTTCACAAATGGGGGAGTGGTGAAATAGCAGGATATGACCT
>CAZBPB010000367.1:0-4305 GCA_964493565.1 uncultured Pleurocapsa sp.
GCCATTGGAGTGAATAAGTTTGGCGCTAGCGCACCCTACCAGCGTATCTATGAAGAGTATGGGCTGACGGCGGCTCATATGGTTGAAGCGGCAAAGCAGCAGTTAGGTGTTTGAAGGCGCAGTCTAAAGGTCAAGCTGTAATTAGCGCAGGGCGGTTAGCCGCCCTGTTTGCTACAATATGAAGTAACATTTTAAGTAAGAGTGTTTTTTGAGGAGCTATTTTCATGGCTGGAAATCCTCCGGTCAATGTACAGCAGTACGGGCAAAGTATTTGGTATGACAATATTCGCCGCGCAATGCTGGAAAATGGTGAATTGCAGCAGCTTATTGATCAAAGTGGCATTCTCGGCATTACCTCTAACCCCACCATCTTTCAAAAGGCGATCAGCAGTTCAGACGATTACAACGATGCCATCGGTTCCATGTTGGAACTGGACGCCGAAGCGATCTATGAACGTCTGGCAATAGATGATATTCAGCGCGCGCTGGATATGCTGCGCCCGATCTATGATCGCACAGGTGGGCGCGATGGCTATGTCAGCCTTGAGGTATCCCCGTTGATCGCCCATGACTCTGCAACGACGGTAGCCGAAGCGAAACGGCTGTTCGCGGCGTTAGGTAGACCCAACGCCATGATTAAAATTCCTGCAACAGAGGCCGGTATCCCCGCCATTGAAGAAGCGATTGCCGCTGGAATCAACATCAATGTGACACTGATCTTTGGGCTGGAAAATTACCATGAGGTTGCTGAGGCTTATATTTGCGGGCTGGAGCGTCGGCACGCGGCAGGCGAAGATGTGACTGGGATTGCTTCCGTCGCCAGTTTCTTCTTAAGCCGTATTGATACGATGGTTGATAAGATGCTGGACAATAACATCCGAGCGGCGCAGGGGCGTGATTTAGCGCGGGTGGCATTAAACAATAAACTCAAAGGTAAGACCGCGATTGCCAGCGCTAAAGTGGCTTATGCATATTTCAGATCGGTGTTCTATGGCGAACGGTTTTTGGCGCTAAAAGCTGATGGCGCAATGCTTCAGCAGTTATTATGGGCCAGCACCGGCACTAAAAACCCAGCTTACCCCGATACCCTGTATGTGGATAATTTGATCGGGCGGGACACGATCAATACGCTGCCGCCGAAAACGCTGGCAGCCTTTAAAGATCACGGCACGGTTGCGCCAACGCTGGACGAGAACGTTAGCGAAGCCGAAACCATGCTGGACATGCTGGCTGAAGTTGGCGTTGATCTGACGCAAATTACTGCCCGTTTGCAGCAGGATGGGGTTGAAGCGTTCGTTGAGTCTTTCAGGGCATTGATTGACCAGATTGAAGCGCGCCGCAATGTGCTGCAAACCGGCGTGATTCGCGAACAGGACAGTGTAATCGGCGGTCACAGCGCGCAGGTTGAAGCTGCCATTCGCGATCTGGAAGCCCAGCATACCAATGCTCGCTTATGGAACCGCGACGGCACGCTGTGGAAAGATCATCCGGTTGTTTCAACCAGAATCGCAGGTGCTCTGGGCTGGCTCGATTCGCTTGCTGCGGTAGATTTTTCGCGGCTTGAGCAGTTGAGTGCTTCGGTGAAGGATGATTATGATGCAGTGGTTTGGATGGGAATGGGCGGCAGTGCCCAACCAGCAGCAGTTTACAGGCAGGCGATTGGCTCGCAGCCCGGATTTCCAACTTTCCATTTGCTGAACACCACTGACCCAGATCAAATCGCGCGGGTTGAGGCGGCGATTGATCAGGATCGCACCTTATTTGTTGTCGCCAGTAAATCTGGTGTGACCTTTGAGACATTGGCGCTGTTCCGCTACTTCTTTGAAAAAACCGGGGAGAATGGTAAACACTTTATTGCGGTGACGACGGCGGGTTCGCCGCTGGATCAGATTGCGCAGGACAAACAATTCCGGGAAGTTTTTCATGACTCTGTGGATAGCCTTGGCAGCTACAGCGCGCTTGGCTATGTCGGTTGGGTGCCAGCAGCACTGCTTGGCGCCGATCTGGTGCGGTTACGTGCCAGCGTTGAGCGCATGGTAAAAGCCAGCGGTGCGCTCATTATGGCATCATCGCACCCCGGCGTCTCATTAGGCGCGGTTCTTGGCTCGGTAAGCGCCAGAGGGCAGGATAAACTTGCCGTCGTAACAAGCCCTTCAATTGCAGCCTTTTCGCACTGGGTGGAACATCTCATAGCGGAAAGCACTGGCAAGGAAGGCCGCAGTATTCTGCCTGTCACGGGCGGAACCGTTGGAAAGCCACACGATTATTCTACGGATCGGCTTTTCGTTTTTATCCGCGTTGAGGATGACGATAACACCAAAATTGACAGCGCGTTAGCGGCGCTGCAAGGGGCAGGTCACCCGGTAATTACCCTGCGCCTGCGTGATGTTTACGCAATTTCCGGTGAGTTCTTCCGCTGGATGTATGCGGCGGTGATCACGGCGAAGCTGTTCCATGTGAATCCTTTTGATGCGCCGAACATTAATGAGGGGCGGCAGATTTTTGACAGGTTGCTTGAAGATCTGCGGCAGGGCGGCAGCTTACCAACGGCGGAACCCGTTGCCCGCAGTTCCGGGGCAGCGTTGTTCGCTTCCGCTCAGCTCGCCCCGGTATTGCACGAGTTTGCGCAGCATCAAGCTTTTGATACCAATACCGTAACTGGCTTGCTAGCAGCGCAAATGAACGGTACTACGGCGGGTGATTTCTTCGCCATCCTTACCTACCTACCTGAATCTCCGGGTTCGGTTGCCGCGCTTGATGATTTGCGACGCCGTTTGCGGCATACCACCCGCCGCGCAATCGCGCTTAGCTATGGGCCGGAATATCTGCATAACACCGGACAGCTATATAAGGGTAGTGGTAGCAATGGCGTGTTCATCGTGATCACATCAGACAAAACCAGCACCATTCCAATTCCCGGCGAACCGTTTGGCTTCACCGATGCGCATCTGGCGCTGGCAATATCTGATGTGGTGGCGCTTCAGTCGCAAGGCTATCGCGTGCTGCGCTTGCACGGTCATACACCGGAAGGTGCTTTGAAGACATTTGGTGAGGCGGTTGATCTGGTGACAGCAAGACGCACCTGATCGAATCATCCTGATCGGGAGCAAATATAATCGTTCATAAATATTTCATCAGAATGGCTGACGGCCTGTTTACAAGCTGGCACTCTTGGCGTATGATTGCTAACTGGTGATTTCGGTCACAAAGATTTTGCCGAGGTAGAGAGATATGCCAGTTTATACGTACCGTCGCGAGGATGGGACGACGTTTGATCATCGCCAGAAGTTCAGTGATTTACCGCTGACGGTTGATCCGGAAACCGGAGAGCCAGTGACGCGCATTGTGCAGGCGGCTGGCATCATTTTCAAAGGTAGTGGTTTCTATATCAATGATAGCAAGGGCGCTTCAAAGTCCAGTACGACTACGCCAACTGCGTCCAAGCCCGCCGAGAAAGAGACGAAGGAAACGAAGACCGGGACTGCTCCTGCAAAGGAGAAATCTCCGGCGCCGGTTAGTACCAGCAGTGCGTCATCTGCTGCCGACTAAGCCGGATTGCGACGAAATGAGAACGGGGAAGCATTGGCTTTCCCGTTTTGATTCCAGCACAAGGTATGGCATGTTCGATTTGCGTGGCGATGTCGTTTGCATTTGCTATAGTCAGGTGGAAAATCAACGAGAGTAGGAATATGAGCAAATTTACGCGCGTGATTCAGAATGAGGCTGAACTTCGAGAAATTTTAGGCTATGCAGGGACAGCCGCGCAAAACAAAGTAATCCCCGAAATTGATGAAATATGCCGCGCGTTCATTGAAAAATCGCCGTTTGTGCTGATCGGCTCGACGGATCGCAGAGGCAATATGGATGTCTCGCCCAAAGGCGATCCTGCCGGGTTTGTGCAAATCATGGACAGCCATACCCTGCTGATACCGGATCGTCCCGGCAACCGGCGCGGCGACACCCTCTCAAACCTGATACAGAATCCCGGCATCGGGCTGTTATTTCTGGTGCCGGGACGCAGCGATACCCTGCGTATCAATGGCACGGCTCAGATTGTGCGCGATGATGAGGTGCGAGAACGTTTCGTGATGCAAGGCAAAGCGCCGATCTTTGTGATCGCGGTCACCGTTAAAGAGGCATTCTTCCACTGTACTAAATGTGTAGTACGTTCAGGGTTGTGGTCGCTCGAACAAGAACAGGATGACCTGATATCGCTGGGCGCGGCTATTATCAAACATGCCGGGCTTGACCTGACCGTTGAGGAAGCGGATGCCGAACTCGCTCTGGATGAGAAAACCGGATTGT
>CAZBPB010000368.1:0-4304 GCA_964493565.1 uncultured Pleurocapsa sp.
GCATGCGCGTGTGGCGCTAGTTGTGTTGAAGCGCCACACGCGGCGGCTGGGCTGCCTTCAGCAGGTGCCATATCCGAACGCATTGCTTCAGGTTGGCGCACTCGGCCCCCGATCTGGTAAGAGTTTTACCAAAAACCAAAGTTATGTGTTTGCCCCGTACAATTTGGTTTCCTTGTTACCAAGGATTATTTCGATTTTTTCCATAACCTCGCTTGTCAAAACTGGCAGTACATCCAGCGCAGAAAAGTTTTCCTCAACTTGCGACACCTTTGACGCGCCTGTGATCACTGTACTCACATTTGGATTCTTCACGCACCATGCAATCGCCAGTTTGGGCAGCGTTGTATTCAGCTCGGCGGCAACTACCGCAAGGCTTTTGATTGTTTGCAGGTTGCGTTCACCTTGCTCGCCTGTAATTTTGTCCTTCAGCCACTCGTAACCCGGCAAATTAAGCCGGCTGTCCTCGGGAATACCATCGTTATACTTTCCTGTCAGCAGGCCGCTGGCCAGTGGTGACCAGATGGTAGTTCCCAGTCCGATTGTATCCTCATGGTATAGGCGTGCGTATTCAACCTCAACCCGATAGCGATGAAACATGTTGTATTCAGGCTGCTCCATGGTTGGTGGGATAAGGTCGTACTGGCGGGCAACAGCGTAAGCCTCCATCAACTGCTGCGCAGACCATTCGCTGGTTCCCCAGTACAGCACATCACCGCGCCAGATCAACTCGGTCATTGCCCGAACAGTCTCTTCAACGGGCACCTTCGGATCAGGACGATGGCAGAAATATAGGTCAAGGTATTCACATTGAAGCCGTTGAATAGCCTGATGGCAGGCTTCAACGATATGTTTACGAGAAAGCCCCCGCTGAAGGCGCGAAGGTTTCTCTAATGATCCACCAAAAACCTTGCTAGACACGACATAACTATCCCGGCGCCACCCGGATTTGACCAGTGCTTCTCCCATAATTGTCTCTGCCTGACCGCGAGCGTACACCTCGGCGTTGTCGAAAAAATTACATCCAGCATCATACGCGGCAGACATTAGCTCCAGTGCTGAAT
Source organism: uncultured Pleurocapsa sp. (assembly GCA_964493565.1). Classification (GTDB taxonomy): domain Bacteria; phylum Chloroflexota; class Anaerolineae; order Aggregatilineales; family Phototrophicaceae; genus Flexifilum. The sequence goes on from CAZBPB010000368.1 coordinate 1,062, forward strand.
TGGCATCTAACTGGTTGCCAAATGTAACCCAGGCGCCAAATGAAAGTACGCTGACCTGTAAGCCAGATTTACCCAAACGACGGAACTCCATCGAAAGTTTCCTCTCTCAACCATGCTGTTGTTTATGGATACGCAACTGGATAGTGCAGCGGTTTATACCACGTTCGGGGAAATTCGTCGCTATACCACACCAATTCAGGCTAAAATAACTATCTAGAGCAATAGTGATACAACGCGTGGGATTCCTACTGAAAATGAAGTTAGATGGGCCAGAATTTAATATATTTGCGATCACAGGACATTACAAATGACTGCCCAGGTGTTGTTGACTGAAATAGACCTGCGTTCGGGCGAATTTCGCGCTGATCCATACCCTGTTTATCAGCTGTTACGCCAGCACGCGCCCGTCAGTTTTCGTGAAGAACTGAATATGTGGGTGGTTAGCCGCTATGATGATGTCACGTCTATACTTCGGGATCGCCGTTTTGGGCGAACTATTGATCACGTATTAACCCGCGAGCAGCGCGGTGCGCCTCCAAAAGCACAGCATCGGCGCGCCTTTGACATGCTTAGCGAAAACTCAATGTTTGACAAAGAGCCGCCGGAGCATACCCGCCTGCGTGTGCTGGTACATAAAGCCTTTACGCCGCGACGCGTGGAAAGCTTAAGGGAGTCTGTTCAATCCGTTGCTAATACTTTAGTTGATAACGTTCAGACACAGCGATCTATGGACGTGCTCGCAGATTTTGCTGTTCCACTGCCTGTAACTGTAATTGCCGAGTTGTTAGGCGTGCCAGAAGACGAACGTAGTCCACTGCGCAACTGGTCGCAAACGATTGTCGCTATGTACGAGCTTGAGCCAACAGCAGAGCAGGAGAGAGCGGCAATTCAAGCTGCAACTGAATTTACAGATTATCTTCGTAGTTTAGCAAAGCAGCGCCGCCAGCAGCCCCGGGATGATCTGATTTCCGCGCTAGTTGAAGCCGAAGAAGCAGGCGATAAGCTTACGGAAGATGAGTTGATTGCAACCTGCGTCTTGCTGCTAAATGCCGGTCATGAAGCCACAGTCAATGTGCTTGGAAATGGCCTGTACGCGTTGTTTCGTTATCCTGATCAACTTCGACTGCTGCAAGAGAACCCCTCGCTTAATAACAGCGCAGTTGAAGAACTGCTGCGCTACGATACGCCGCTCCAATTATTCCGGCGTTTTGCGCTGGAAGACATACATTTCCGCGATATCACGTTCAAACAGGGGCAGGAGATCGCACTGTTGTTTGGCTCTGCGAACCGTGATCTCGAACGTTTTCCTAATCCTAACACATTAGACATCACTAGAACGGACAATCCCCATATTGCCTTTAGCCTTGGAGTACACTACTGCCTCGGCGCTCCTCTAGCGCGAATGGAATTGCAAATCGCTTTAGCTAGTCTTATCCAGCGACTCCCAAACATATCGCTCGCGCAGGAACCGCATTATCGTGATTCAGTCGTTATTCGTGGCCTTGATGCTTTACAGGTGACTTTTTGATGAACGCTTCGAAAGAATCCGCATTATTGGAATGGCTAGCCGCGCATCAAGAGCAAATCGTTGATTTTTGCAGGCAGCTAATTCAGACACCTTCGGTGAACGGCGAAAACCCTGAGATTGCGCTTGCAACGATCATCGCTCAGGAAGCGCAGCAGCTAAACCTGCCCGTAGCAATTGTCGGCGACCAACCAGAGCGCCCAAACGTGGTTGTGAGCACTTCCGATCAGGGGGCAACAGGGCTGCTGCTCGTCACTCATCTTGATACTGTCCCTCCCGGAGATGCGGCACAGTGGCGTTTTCCGCCGTTTGATGCTGTTATCGCTGACGGACGCATCTACGGGCGAGGAGCGATTGATACTAAAGGGGGAATGGTCGCATCATTGTTCGCCTTGAAAGCACTCGTCGAATGTGATGCGCTGCGCTTTGGACGCGCCCAATTCATCGGCGTGCCGGATGAAGAGTCGGGTGCGACTGGCACTCTGGGCATTCGCTATCTAGCAAGGCACGGGCTGTTAAGCGGCATTGGCGCTATCTATGCCTACTCCGGTGACGATATCAATCTGGGGCATCGCGGATTGCTGCGCTACAAACTAGAATGCAAAGGCGAATCTGTACATACTGGCTCTTTGGCATGGCAAGATCGTACATCGGGCGCAAATGCCGTTGCAGGCATGGCTCGGCTGATTGCCGCACTGGACGCGCTGCAATTTCCATATTCAACTGTCCGTTATTTTGAACCCTATAAATCTGTCGTTTCGGCTGGCACATTGATTAGTGGGGGGGCAGCAGTGAACATTGTGCCAGATACCTGCGAAGCGTGGGTAGATGTACGGCTAACACCGGAACTCGATCGCACAACATTCGAGCAACTTCTGGACGTTGAAGTTTCCCGGCTGATTACCCCGAAAACTCGCTTTTCGTTTACTTGCATCAACGATGTGCCTGCCGTAATTTCAGATGAGAACGCAGCACTGATTGGCGCTGCTGAAGGCGCCATATCGGAGATCAAAGGGATAACAGCTGTGCGAACCATCGCCGGACCAGCCAATGAGGGATACCTGCTTATCGGGCAGGGCATCCCAACAATTTGCGGTTTGGGGCCGAGTGGCGCAAATGCCCACGCCCCAGACGAATATGTGGACATTCAAGGATTAGTACAGGCTGCGCAAGTTTTTGCGCTTACGGCAGCCAGGCTAGATGCACATCTAAATTAGCGATTTTTACGTATCAATTGTTTCCCTCAATAGCTCAATCAGGCGACCATAATACACTGTGTCGCTATCAGGTAGCTGCGGTGCAATGCGTGACGCTTCAGTTAGAAAATGCTCAATGCCGCGCCCCATTTCCTGCCCGCGCTTTGTGTGCATGTCAATGGCATAATCAGGAATTACCGGTAAAACCGTGCCACTATGCGTAACATTGGACAGCCAGTTCAAAAGATGATCACTGCCACGCTCTTTCTGGCAGGTACACAAATAACGCACTGCGTGAATTGCGAATAGATAGCGGTCATGGCGTGGACGTGCCAGACGGCTGTGCTGTTGAAACAGGGTTTCTATCAGCAGCGGCGACTGTACAGCACCAAAACCAACATCTTCAACCGCAATTACCTGTAGGCGCTCCCACAGATAGGCTTCCAATTCGGCGCTGGTAGTTACCATTTCGTAAGCTAACAGGGCAGCATTCTCAAGGTTGCCGCGCCGGATTTCTTTTTG
>CAZBPB010000369.1:0-4302 GCA_964493565.1 uncultured Pleurocapsa sp.
TGGGATGCTTGAAAATGGTGAATTTACCGGCATAGATGTTGAGTTGGCATATGCACTTGGCAGCTATCTAAATTTGCCAGTTCGTATCATCCCATTAGGTTATGATGGCTTATATGATGCGCTGCAAACCGATCAAGTTGATCTGCTGATCTCAGCACTTGTCCCAAATCCAGCACGCATGGATCGCGTTCGCTATTCCACCCCATATTTCAACGCCGGGCTGATGCTGGTAAGCCCGTCGGGTACAGGTATCAACCGTATGGACGATGTGGCAGGGCAAACACTCGCGATTGCACTGGGCAGTGACGCCCAATCTGAAGCCGTTCAATGGGAGCGACGAATACCGGTATTCACGATTCGACCATACGAAACCAACAACATTGCGCTGGATGCAGTCCGGCTTGGCGAGGCGAACGCAGCGCTCATCGATCATGCTGCCGCTAGACTCTATTTGCGAGCACATCCTGAATGGGCGACGGAAATATCTGAAGTTACTGTGCTGCCCTATGCCATTGCCACCCGCATTGAACGCGTGCGATTAGCAAATGAAATCCAGAGCGCGCTGGCAGCATTACAGGGCAGCGGTTCGCTTGAAGCGATCTTTGAAAATTATTTGTGAGATCGTGCGCGTAAGCATCGTAAAACCAGGACAGCCTTCACTAGACGCTCAACATGCCGAAAGCTATACTTGCAGCATGACGCACATCGGCCTAGATCATCGCCTGACGTATTATCGCAAAGGCGGCATCAGCACGTATATCACCCGGCTTACCCGGACACTCGGTAAATTGGATCAGGAGAATCACTATACGGTGCTACACAGCCGTAAAGAGCAGGACTTCCGCGCGCCAACAGGGATGCAGGCTGTCCCCTTATGGACTCCCTGTCATCATCGCTTCGAGCGAACCCTGTTAAGCGTCGAACTTGCGAGGCTGCGTCTGGATATACTGCATTCGATGGACTTTATCCCGCCATATCGTGGCGCGAAACATCATATTGCTTCCATCCACGACCTAACTTTTATGCACTATCCTGAACATCTAACGGCTGAGAGCCGCCGCTACTACAACAATCAGATTGATTATGCTGTACAACATGCTGATCATATCTTGACCATCAGCGAATCCAGCAAGCGGGATCTGGTGGCTATGTTGGATGTACCTGAAGACAAGATCACCGTTCATCTGCTAGGAGTCGATCCAGATTTTAAGATTCCTTCGCAGGAAAATATCGCCCACTGGAAAGCGGCGCTTGAGCTGCCGGAAACCTACTGGCTATTTCTGGGGACTTTCGAGCCGCGCAAAAATATTGGCGGGCTGCTTGATGCTTACAAGCAGTTGCGGGATGGTCTGCCAGATGCACCACCCTTATTGCTCGTAGGAACGCGCGGTTGGCTGTATCAGGATATGCTAGCAAAAATCAACACTCTCCATTTACAGGGACACGTTCGGCTGATTGAAAATGCGCCAATTGAAGCACTTCCTGCGCTTTACCATCTAGCCATAGCAATTGTCACGCCATCATTCTATGAGGGCTTTGGCTTGCCCGCGCTTGAGGGCATGGCCTGTGGTACCGTACCCATCGTCAGCAACATATCTTCGCTGCCGGAAGTCGTCGGCAATGTAGGCATTCAGGTAGATCCGGAAAATTCTGAACAAATCGCACGGGCAATGTTGAAAGCTTATCAGGATAATGAGTGGCGTGATCAACAAGTTGCCGCGGGATTGCAGCGGTCGGCTGCTTTTACGTGGGAAGAAACTGCGCGAATCGCTATGAAAGTTTACGAGGCTGTCGCGTGAAGCGATTACTTGTTGTTACACCAAACCTGCCCTACCCGCCTCAAAGCGGGAGCGGGCTTCGAGCGTATGGGCTGCTGCGCGGGCTGAAAGAGCACGCGGCTGATTTCCCGCTGGAAATTGATTTACTAGCCTACCACGATGATTCCGTACCGCCACAAACGACACCATTAGCCAAATACTGCGCCAGCATAACCACCGCGAAAACGCCAGCCCGCACAAAAAACCAGCGGTTGCAGGCACTTTTCACATCTTCCCAGCCCGATATTGCGCAACGGCTGGAGAGCGATGAAATGCGCGCCAAACTCAAGCAGTTAATGACCGCTAACGCTTATGACTTTGTGCTATATATCGGCTTAGAAACTGCCATTCTCATGAAACAGGCGCGTTCGCTTCAGCCCCGCTGCAAGCAAATTTATGATTCGGCAAATGTCGAACATCTGCTTCAGAGGCGTATTGCCGCAGTAGATAGAGGCAGCATGAAACGATTACCGGCCTCGCTCTATTCACAGGTACAGGTTGGGCGTATCTGGCGCTTCGAATCCGCGATGTGCCGAAGTGCCGATGCCGTCATCTCAGTTTCCGATGAAGATGCAAAAACACTGGCGCAGTTTCGTTCTGACAAGATGATTTCAGTTGTACCCAATGGTATTTTCACGGCTGATTATCAAAAGATAAGCGAAACGCTCGATCTTGGGGCAAACACACTGGTGTTCACGGGAAAGATGGATTATCGTCCCAATGTAGATGCAATGATCTGGTTCTGTGATGAAATTCTTCCCCTCGTCACAACCGAAATTGAAGATTGCAAGCTGTATATTGTTGGTCAAAAGCCGCATGGAAGCCTGAATGCGCTGACCGAAAGCCCGCATGTTGAAGTGACCGGTTGGGTAGCTTCGGTCACGCCATTCTTGCGCAGCGCAGGCGTTTATGTCACGCCGCTGCGTATGGGTTCAGGCACGCGCCTTAAATTGCTGGAAGCGATGGCTGCGGGCTGCGCGATTGTGTCTACTCCACTGGGCGCTGAAGGGCTGAGCAATGAGGCGATTTCATCAATGCGCATCGAGAACGACGCAGCCAGCTTTGCCGCCGCTATCGTCGCTCTACTACGTGATCCGGCTCAACGCCAACAGTTAGGGAAAAAAGCACAGCAAGTTGCAGAAAAGCAATATGATTGGTCAGCGATCATTCCTAGACTGATCACGGTTTTACAGGCACTCTCTCATGGATAGGGATGTGCTCGTCCGGCGCAACCGCGCGCTCACCGAAGCATACCATCACACCGCCTTAAAGCATCAGCTTCGCCAGCAAATGGTAAATGCATTGGCGCTGTTGCCTGTCCCCGCTCGCAAGCATACGCAAAATCGCGTTCTACTGATCCGACCTGACCATCTGGGAGATTTGCTGCTGACAACCCCCGCGCTTCACTGGCTGCGGCAAACAATTCCTGATCTCCAAATCCACATGCTGGTCGGGCCGTGGTCAGCCGATGTGCTGATGGAAAACCCGGATGTCGATCAGGTGATTACGTTCCCGTTCCCGGGTTTCACCAAATCTGAAAAAGCCAGTGTTCAAGCCCCGTACACGCAATTAGTCAGTGCGGCGAGAATGATACGCCACATCGGCTATAGCAGCGCGGTGATTTTAAGGCCTGATCACTGGTGGGGAGCATTGCTGTCAAAACTGGCCGGTATTCCCCGCCGCATCGGCTACGAGCTGCCGGAAACACGCCATTTCTTGAATGAGCCTGTCACACTAGTCACCGAGCATGCAGCCCTGCAAAATACCCGTCTTATCGCGCAAGCAGCCCATCAAGCTATGCCACAAGGTGCGAAGCTGGCGCTAAACCTACCGATCTCTGAAGCGGAGCGCGATTGGGTGAGCAGTTATCTGGAGGAGCACGGCATTGACCAGAGCAAACCGCTACTCATTATTCATCCCGGTTCGGGGGCGGCATCGAAGTTGTGGAATGATAGTGATTGGGCGTGGGTTGGTTCGACGCTGGCAGAACAGCTTGAGGGGACATTGTTATTTACAGGCAGTGATGCTGAAGCGCCTCTCATCCAGCGCATACAGGCATTAACCAATATAACCAGCTTTAGCATAGCTGGAGATACAAATGTGCGTACGTTGGCTGCACTATATGAGCGCGCAGCGATTGTGCTTGGCCCGGACAGCGGCCCTCTACATATCGCCGTCGCCGTCAATACCCCGAGTGTTGCCTTATTCGGCCCCGCCGATCCTCTCGAATTTGGCCCGTGGGGAATCCCGTCGCGTCATGCAGTCATAACCTCCAATATTGGCTGCCGTCCGTGCCGCATTCTGGATTGGCGCGGCGATGTGCCCGAGAATCATCCATGTGTGCGCGATATTTCTCCAGCCTCAGTGCTTGAGGCGGCGTGGCGTGTTATGAAAGCAGAGCCGTCTTCATAGAGCAGCTTATTCTTTGCGTGGAATGACCGAAATTGTGCGTTCGTTGCGGTAAGTAACCATGCCCGGCCCACCA
>CAZBPB010000370.1:0-4265 GCA_964493565.1 uncultured Pleurocapsa sp.
TTGGCTGAAGAGATGGGGCAGCTTCAGGAACGTATCACCTCTACAACCTCTGGCTCGATCACTTCGATGCAAGCGGTGTATGTACCTGCAGACGACTACTCTGACCCCGCGCCTGTGGCCGTGTTCACGCACCTTGATGGTACTATTGCGCTTGAACGTTCAATTGCGGCGCGCGGTCTGTATCCGGCAATTGACCCGCTGGGCAGCACTAGCAAAATTCTCGACCCGCTTGTCGTGGGTGAGGAACACTACCGTACCGCCCGCGAAGTTCAGCGCGTCTTGCAGCGTTACAAGGATTTGCAAGACATCATCGCTATTCTGGGTATTGATGAACTCTCGGATGACGATAAATTGCTGGTGGCGCGTGCCCGTAAGATTGAGCAGTTCCTCAGCCAACCCTTCAAGGTCGCGGAACAATTCACCGGTCGCGAGGGTAAGTATGTGCGCGTAAAAGACACTATTCGCGGATTCCGTATGATTTTGGATGGCGAACTAGATCATGTGTCGGAGCAGTTGTTCTACATGGCTGGCCCCATTGAAGACGTGCTCGCGCGTTACGACGACTCGCTTAAAGATCAGTAGAGAGGCGTGAAATGCCGATTGCTGTAGAAGTCGTGACTCAGGAAAAGAAAATCTTCATCGAGCCTGAAGCGGATATGGTCATCGTTCCGGCGGCAGAAGGTGAAATGGGCGTTTTGCCTCACCATGCTCCTGTGCTGACAACCTTGGGTTTTGGAGAACTCATTGTTCGTAAAGGGCGCGCTGAAGAACGTTTTGCTATTTACGGCGGCGTGGTAGATATTCGCCCGGACAAAATCGTTGTGCTGGCAGATACCGCCGCCTCATCGTTCGCGCTGGATGAAGCGGAGGCTGAGGCCGCCCGTGAACGGGCAAGGCAGCAGCTTGCAACAGCTCAGTCCGAGACCGAGCTGCAAAGTGCAACCGCAGAACTGCGTCGCGCTGAACTGACCATCCGCGTGAATCGTAAAGTGCGTACTTCCGGGCCTTCCATCCGCATTCTTGCCGAGGATGAGAGCGAAGCCCTCTAGTGTTCGCATTTGAGTGACATGAACAAAGAACGCCTCGCGCTATGCGGGGCGTTTTTCTTATCACATCAGCCTGTCGTTGGTATCTCGCACGCGAAATTATAAGTTGCGTAGTATATAATCGCGAACATTCCTGTGAAGCGGTATAGGCGGTCAAATGGGACTGTTTGACAAAAGATTGGGCGTAGACCTCGGAACCGTAAACGTTCTGATCTACGAAAACGAGCAAATTGTGCTGCAAGAACCAACGTTAGTCGCGCTAACGGCTGAAGATGAGCGTATTGTCGAGATCGGGCAGCCCGCGCGTGAAATGTTGGGTAAGGTAGATGACGAAGATATTCAAATCATTCGTCCGCTGCAAAATGGCGTGATTGCAGATTATGAAGTCACTGAAGCTATGCTGCGCCATTTCTTCACCAAGATCGCTGGTCGCGTGCGCTTTTTCAAACCTACCGTGATGATCTCAGTTCCCTACGGAGTCACTAGCGTAGAGAAACGCGCTGTATTGGAAGCGGCTTTATCCGCCGGTGCACGTGAGGCTTTTCTTATCTGGGAACCGCTGGCAGCGGCAATCGGGGCAGGGCTTCCCGTTGGCACACCGGCAGGTGATATGGTCGTCAATGTCGGTGGGGGCATTACTGAAGCCGCCGTACTAACCATGAATAACATCGTTCGCGCTGAAAGCGGGCGCATGGGCGGCCTGAAATTAGACGAAGCCATTCAAAACTATGTGCGCCGCAAATACAACCTCACCATCGGGCAGCCCACAGCCGAATCCGTCAAAATTCAAATCGGCGCGGCAGTTCCACTTCAGCAGGAACTCTCTATGGATGTTCAGGGGCGAGATAATGTCACGGGCTTGCCGCGTACTGTAACACTGACTACGGGCGAAGTGGTCGAAGCATTAAGTGAAATCCTGAATCAGATTGCCAATGTGGTCAAAGGCGTTCTTGGCAATACGCCCCCTGAGCTTGCTTCAGATATTATTGACCGCGGCATTGTGCTAACTGGCGGCGGCGCGCTGCTTCGTGGAATGGAAGTTTACCTGACGCGTGAAACCGGCGTACCGGTTTATCGTGCTGATAATGCCTTGATCGCCGTTGCCGTAGGTGCGGGCAGGGCGCTCAACGATCCGGCATTACTGCGCCGTATTCTTACCTAGCCCGGTATGCAAGATCTTCATAAGCTAATTCCATTGCTAGGCAATCAAATCATGTTGCGTGATTGGCTGGTGACCGATCTGGACACGCATCGCTATTGGGCCGCGCCAGATCACCGGTGGCAGCAGCTTGATGCCCCTTATTACGCTAAACCAACACCCGAAGAAACCGATACTTTTCTGGAGAACGCCAGAGCTGCGATTGACGCGGCGAATTGGCCTCATCCGCGTCGCCGGTTAGTGATCGCAGATCGGCTGTCGGATGCCTGTATCGGGCAGGTTTCATGGTATTGGATCAGCGAAGAAACCCATTGGCCTGCCGTTGGTATTGCGATCTACGATCCAGACTGCTGGGGGCAGGGTAAAGGCTATGAGGCGCTTGGATTGTGGTCAGACTATCTGTTTACAGCCCGGCCAGAATTTGCCCGGTTGGATTTGCGCACGTGGTCAGGCAATTCTGGAATGATGCGGCTCGCCGAGAAACTAGGCTATCAATTAGAAGCCCGATTCCGCAGTGCGCGCATTGTAAATGGTCAATATTTCGATGGGCTGGGCTATGGTGTATTGCGGGCAGAATGGGCGGCGCGCTATCCGCAGGGATTTGCCACCCATCTGAATGACCTTGTTCAGCGCTGAACATTCGTCCGGCGGCGAATTTTCCCGTCTTTAACCACATGCGTTTCGTGGGTCTTAGCATCGTTCTTGGCGGCGACGGCATAAACCTGCTCTACATCAATGCCAGAGGCAAAGCACACGCCTATTGCCGTGACGAAAACATCAGCCGCCTCTTCGGCAGTATGCCGCTTATCTGTGCCGTCTAGGGCCGCCTGTACCAGTTCATAGACTTCTTCGTTGAAATTCGTGATGAAGCCCTGTAGCTGTGTTTGCGGATCAACCTCAAACCGCGCGTAAAATTCTCGCGTTGATATCGCAAGATCACGCAGCGGATCGCCACTACGTTTGCTCATTTCGCTATTCACTCAAGTAATACGTCATACGCTGTAGATGCAGCACCGGATCAATGTATTGCACATGTACAGTGTCTGGAACTGTAAGATTGATCGGTGCATAGTTCAGTATTGCCATTACCCCTGCTTTTATCAACATATCTGCGACTTGTTGGGCGTGTTCAGCAGGAACAGCAATCATAGCAATCTTGATATTGCCGTGTTGGATAACGGTGTTCAGTTCACTAATGGGCTGAATTTCGAAATGACCAAGTTTGCCGCCGACTTTTTCGGGCGAGCTGTCAAATACACAGGTGATATGGAACCCTCGATCAGTAAATCCTCGATAACGGGCAATCGCGCTGCCGAGATCGCCTGCGCCGACCAGTGCCACCTGCCATTCGCGCTCAACTTTCAGCACTTGCCGGAGCTGGTCTTTCAGGAAGGCAATTTTGTAGCCAGTGCCCTGTTTCCCGAAACCGCCAAAGTGTGATAGGTCTTTGCGTATTTGTGCCGAACTAATGCCAAGTCTGCGGCCCAATTCATGAGAGGATGTTACTTCCTGACCTTCCTGCGTAAGTCTTTCAAGTGCGCGCAGGTAAACCGGAAGGCGGCTGATAACAATGTCTGGGATTTCTGTAGGCATAGACTGAGAAACTCCTCACAATCCGCCGCTGATTTCGTTTGTGAAAGAATACACATCTTTATCTTAACATTATCACCTGTAGAACGCTACATTTGTTTGAGGGGAGGGTAATGATTGTGATGGCGGCAAGCAAAAAAGAAATATTTGCGATACCTTGCTATTTAACGCCCTCTAGCTGGATAGCTTCAGCCTCCAGCAGCAATGCAGTAGTGCTGGTTCCCTGCGAAATTTCTACTGCTACACTCTTGTGTCATGAGGAGGGTCTAAAAGCATTTATCCATCACGCGCTTTTCTGATGCGCCTTGATAAGTTCGGGATAAATCTTCTAAGTTCTGGCATCCCTGCTATTGTTTGCGTGCAAACACGGTTTTATGATTCGAAGGATGTAGTTATATAGGTTGTAAGGCATGTCTGTACGCCGTTCCATCATCGTCCTCTGTATTGTTACCCTTATACGTCCGGCGATG
>CAZBPB010000371.1:0-4254 GCA_964493565.1 uncultured Pleurocapsa sp.
CGGACATGGGTTCATTCCGCTAGTTTACCTTATATCCCATATCTTCCCCACTCCCTGCTTTCGTGCGAGAAAGGGTAGGGGATGCTCGCCTTCACACCCCGCCCGTCACCGCACATTGTAAAAATAGCGCCGCCCTGTACAGTTATCGCCAATAGTAAAAGGATATGATCATGGCCTCACCAGTATTCGAACTCCGGGTCGCCCTTACCACAGATCTATACACACAGGTGGTCGCCTTTTACCGTGACGGCCTCGGGCTGAAAATTGGCATCATCTGGTCGGACGAAGGTACACGCAGCCTGATTTTTGAAGATATGCCCCGCGCCACCCTCGAAGTGTTCGATCAAGCCGCCGCTGAAGCCGTTGATCAGCTTGAAGTCGGGCATCGTGTTAGTGGGCAAATTCGCTTTGCTTTTCAGGTGCCGGATGTAGATGCCGCTCTTGAACGTGCATTGGCGCATGGCGGTACACTGGTGCATGATCCTGTCGTTACCCCCTGGCAGCACCGCAACGCGCGCGTGCAGGCGCCAGATGGAATGCAGATCACGCTCTTTCAGGACTTAGAAGCAACTTCACAAGAGGCAGCTCATGACTGAATATCATCTCGCACAGGCCAATATTGCCCGTATGCTTGCGCCAACCGACAGCGAAATCATGTCTGGCTTTGTGGCGCTGCTGGATGAAATCAACAAACTCGGCGAAAATTCACCCGGTTTTGTCTGGCGGCTCAAAGACGAATCCGGCGATGCTACTTCCATCAAGGTCTACGATGACAACATGATCATCATCAACATGTCTGTCTGGCAAACTGCCGATGCGCTCTATCAGTATGTGTATTACAGCGATCATGCTGCCGCCTACCGCCGCCGCCGCGAATGGTTTGAAAAGCTCTCGCAGCCTGTGTTCGGTCTGTGGTGGGTTCCGGCGGGGCACAACCCTACGCCTTTAGAGGCCAAAGCGCGGCTGGAACATCTTGAACGTCACGGCGCGTCACCTTACGTGTTTACATTCAAAGAACGCTATAGCATCAAAGATTGGCTGCAATACGCGCAGACAATGCCTGTTAATTGACAGGTACATTTGAATCCTGATGCTCAACATGCATGTCTTACGTAGGGACGACCTTTGAGGCGTCTGCTTTGTTAATCTCTCTCATGAAACAGGTTTCCGAATGCCCCCACTCAAAATCAATCATGTCGCCATCGTGGTCGAGGATGTGAACGCCGTCCTCGGCTTCTGGCGTGATGCCCTCGGCTTGCCGCTGCATCATCTTGAGCATAACGAAGGCGAAGCCGTAGATATTGCCTTCCTGCCGGTGGGTGAGGGCGAAATCGAATTGATCGCCCCCTTCACCGAAGACAGCGGTGTGGCAAAGTATCTGGCGAAGAAGGGTGGCGGCCTGCATCACATCTGTCTTGAGGTTGAAAATATCGGGGAAGCCATCGCCCGCATCACGGCTGGTGGCGGCGAGATGATCAATGCCGAAGCTCGCGTTCGTCCTGATGGCACGCTGTATGCCTTCGTCCATCCCAAAAGCACGGGCGGCGTCTTACTGGAACTGTACGAGATTAAACGATGAAAAAGATAATCGCAGTCGTCCTTTTAGGTCTGGCAATTTTTGCTGGCGGTGTGCTGGCGCAAACCACGCCCCAGTTCACCTGCTCGTCACCTTCCGGCTTTGGCGTGGAACTGGAGCGCGATAACTTCTACCTCGACTTACAATGTCAGCCTTTGCTAGCACGTACTTTGGAAATTCAGCCCGGCGCGTCGGCTCGCTTCACCGTCAGTTTATCCAACTACTACGCTGCCAACGCTGCCAGCGAAGCCCATTTCAACATCCATCTAGCGATGGATCGTGCCCGTATTGTTGTCCGCCAGGCCGATCAGCTTAACGGCGAACTGCTCACCGATACCTTTGCCGCCCTGCAAAACGTGGCGGTCGTCACCACCGGCCCATCTTATACCTTTGTGGTTGAAAATCGCGGCCTGCGTTCCGCTGTCCTTGATCTCAGCGTGCGACCAAACACCTAGTTTGTAAATAAAAGCAGTATCTTTAACTTTTTGCAGATCATTCCAGAAGATTTATTGCTTTCGCAAAATCTTCTCCATCGGTCTGCCTTTTGCTAACTCATCAATTAACTTATCCAGATAGCGAATTTCCCGCATCGTGGGTTCTTCGATGTCTTCCACTCGAACGCCACAAACTACGCCTTTGATTAAAGCCCGCGAAGGATTTAGTTCAGGCGCTTCAGCAACAAAGGTCTCAATATCGGTTTGCTTTTCCAACTGCGCTTCCAGCGCCGCCTGATCATATCCCATTAACCAGCAGATAATCTCATCAACCTCCGCTTTTGTGCGTCCTTTTTTCTCTGCCTTGGCAATATATTCGGGGTAGACCCGCGCGAAACTTATTTTATAGATCCGGTGGCTGTTCATAGTGCCTTCTTTTTCTATGCTTTGATCCTAATATGTAACGAGACCCCAAAATGATGAAATGCCGCCGTCTTTGATCTCAAACATGCGTCTGATAGCGCGGCGGGGGAAGGCCTGTACCGTCTTCCCCCGTTTTCTGCGTAATTCCCTCTCTGTGAACCTGAGGAGAGGGGATTGAGGGGTGAGGTCACTCACTCCCCTGTAATCGTGAACACATCCCCCGCGCTGCGTCCGTACACCTCCGGGAAGTAGAATTCTTGCCCCGTCGCCGGAATCACGTTGAACACGCCGGGCAGTCCTGCGCGGATCGTGTAGACAAACTCATATGTGCCTGCGGGTAGGTAGCTGGCATACAGCGCCACCGCCTCATCGCGGAACTCGATGTTGCTGAACCACCACCAGCCCCAGCCCATGCTCAACGGGTCATCCGCCATCCCGAATTCAGGCCGTGTGCCGATCTGCTGGCTCGTCGCCAGATCAGGATTCACCGCGTCCGTGCCTGCCGGGATCGGGTCTTCAATCACCACATAATTCAGGCTGTTGGGCACAATGATCGTCAGCCGCACCTGCACGTTATCGCCCACCTGTGCTTCTGTGATCGGCGTTTCGCCCACGGTGCCATCCGGGTTTTGCAGGTAGTACGCCCGCTGCAAAATGATTCCCCGATCTACCGGTTCCACTTCGCTCACCGGCACTTCAACATTCAGATTCATGCTGTAATACAGGGTGCCGTTTTCGCCAACGGTGCTGAAGACAACTTCGTTTACCTGATCGCGCAGCAAATCAGAAACATCTACACGCAGGCGTTCGGTTTCAAATACATCGTCCGGAGTGAACGTGCCTTCGCCCAGCGTCGTTTCCGTCTGCGGCATCGTCACCGCGTAGCTGTAATCAGGGTTCAGTTCGTCGCTCGCCAGCATCCAATCGGTTAGCCCCATCACCGACCACGCCGTTTCCTGTGTGGTTTCCCATGCATCTGCTGTGCGCGCACTCATCAACCAGCGCACGATATTCGGCACCAGCGCATTTTCTGGCTCAATCTGCACGAAGGCATCAAGGATCATCGCGGTGGATCGTGTGCTGGTATTCCAGTTGAACGGATCATTGGCTGCTTCTTCCCAGTGAACGCCGGTTGCGCTGGTGATCGCCTGTGTCGCCAGATCGCTCATCAGCGCTGCCACACGCGGGTCGCTGTTATCAATGCCGTACAGCGTCAGCGCCAGCAAGCCCTGTGCGTAAAGGTCTAGCTGCGAGCGGAAATCGTAGATATTTGACGTGCGTGCCGGTTCAGACGCGCCTGCCCGCATTAGCGCATACAGCAGGAACGCTTGACGGTTCAAATCATAACGCGCCGTGTTCTCGCTCACGCTGGTCAGCGCGCCGCGCACATATCGGATTGCGCCGTCAATCGTGGATTGTGGCACGCTGTAGCCCTGCGTCTGTGCTTCCACCAGACCGATCAGCGCATACGCCGTCACCAGCGAGTCGCTGCGATCCTGCACGAACCAGCCCCAACCGCCGTTCACCTTTTGCTGTGAGACCAGCATTTGCAGCCCCACGTTCACGGCGGCGTTCAATTGTGCTTCCAGCGCCGGATCGTTCAAGCCAAGCGTATCGAAGGCGCGCGCCGTCATGATGTTCGGCAGGAAACGGCTCACCGTCTGCTCAATACACTGGTGCGGGTAGTTATGCAGCACATCCAGCGCCTCAATCGCCCCTGAAGCCAGCGACGAATTTAGTTGAATGTCTAGCGATCCGTTCACGATCTCGTAGTCTGTCGGCAGCGATACACCCTCAGCCCGGCTTTCTCCCGCGTCAACT